>CAMWKY010000051.1 GCA_947174965.1 uncultured Ruminococcus sp.
TAATTACCCCCTTCTTATTTTTAAAATCACTCACCTCGTAATAAGATTTTGTAGAAGCACAATAAAATGCAGCTCTAATCAATGTTTCCATATCTAAAATTGCAATGTTAATCTTATAAGTCTTATATATTTCATCAATAAGTTTGTAAACATCCGATCTATCATTAGGAAGTTTAAAACCACAGGCAAAAGAACTTATTTCATATGTTGTCTTGTAAGGCTTTCTCGCCAGCAATAAAACCTTATTCTCAGTTGCCTGACGAATTGCTTTGACAGAAAGCATTTCTTCTTCGGTCGGCGATTTAACCTCTACTGGTATTGAATACTGACTGTCAGGTATCATTACATCATACCTCATGTTATTATTACCGGCAGAAGGGGCAAATGCTTCCCTATTAAAAATAAAACCAAGTAAATCAGCTACTAATGGATAAAAATCACTTTGCTTCATTTTTTCCATATCTTTAAGGAATTCTACTACACCTATATTGATATCCTTGCTCGCATTAAGTCTCTTCAAAAGCATTTTACTGATTTGCTCATTCTTAGATAGATCAGATTTTTTGGATTCAATCAATGCTTCGGCTTTTAAAGAGTGAATGTTTAAATCCGTATCAACAACAGTATCTCTATGTTCAGTTCCTTTTTTTACTATACTGATGTCAAAAACAGAGTCCAATTCTTCTTTAGAGAAAAACTGATATGGAGAGAACAAAATATCCGTTTTACCCGTCCTTTTAAAAATGTCTTTCAACATTGATTCAAATTGATTCAATTCATTATCAACATCGAAATTTGCTCTTTTAAACATACATAGTAGAGCAAATTCTGACATTAATTTGGTCTCTTCATCACCTATCTTTAATGATGAACCATTAATAATTAAAGATTTTTTTATTTGCTCTACTATTCTTTTACCCTTATCTGTCAAAACTAAAAAAGGAGTAGACCTTGTGTATACCTTCAAGTTCTTCTTTTCAAACCAGCCTGTAAATTCAAGTGCCGATATTACAAATCTTGTGAGATTTCGTACCGAATTAGGCTGCATATCATTTTCATCAGCTAATTCTTTAATTGCTTCATTCAAAGCACTGATTTTCTTAGTTTCTCTAAGTTTCTGAATAAAAATGATCTTACTGTCAATTTCTACATCGGAATAACCATCTTTTAAGTTCATCGGACCTAATAGTATTTCATCTCTGCATATTTTTCCATCCAAACTATCGGCAAATATCAGCATATTAACAAACGGCTTATTAACATCCTTGAATTTAACATTCAAGACATGATTTGGATATTCTACACCTAATAAGCATTGCTCAAAAAGAGATTTTGATCCCACACCAGATACTGCAACATGAACGCCTAAATATGTAAAATTAAAATTGAGTGCTTTATCTCCTGAAGTTATCCATCCTAAAAACCTGAAAAGTTCTGCATAACTCTTCGCTTGCATTTTCATTGACTTTCGTGAATCGTCCTTGATCAAATATGATCTTTTTAAAGCCTCATCACCAATATATCCCGAAGAACTGGCTAATTGCTCTCTTGCAAAAAACTCAGCTATATTATCAAGATCAAAATAGTCCATGTTCGAGAAGTTAATATACATCTTTTTATAATTCTCAATTAATATACTCATGTCTGAGATTGGGTTTCTAAATCTAATCATATATATCCTCCAAAAAATTATTAAAGTTCAATAAATAGCTCATGAAGTGAAACGCCCAAACCATCTGCTATCTTTTTTATATTTACTAATGAGATATTCCGTTTTCCATTTTCTACTGAGGAATAATATGTTCTATCCATACCAATTTTTAGTGCAAACTTCTCTTGGCTCAATCCAGTCGCCTCTCTAAGTTCTTTTATCCTTTTTCCAAATTCTACAAGTACCATAAATAACTAAACACTCCTCACTATCGAACACTCAGTTGCAAATATAAATTAATTATATCATGGAGTATTGCTTTAAGTCAACGGTTTATAAGCAACATTATTGTGTAATGCGCACAAATATGTAATAAAAAAGCAGTAAGACAATATCACATTTTGGTGTAATATTGCCTTACTGCTCATTTTCAATAGCCCGTAGTCTAATGCAACACCACAAAACCATTTCACACAAGTCAAAAACGGACTTCTGCACCATTGTAGAATATCCTGATACTCTAATGGCACAAAACAGCATATACGCACACAGCCACCTGAGAGCATTTCTGAGGTGGCTGTATTTTTATTGTAGTTATCCGTCTAAAGTTGGTACGGTCAATCCTGATCCGTTTCCGTTCCGCTGACGGGGTGCTTTTCATTGAGCAAGGAAAGCTGATACGGCTCGATGGTCGGAGCGTCTTCTTCTTCGAGTGCAGGATTCCCCATATCCGCTGTGATGCCATGCGTTTCCTCATATTCATGCACACGGCGGTAAAAGGTGTTCGCTTTCAAATCCATACGGCGCTGAAACTCCCTCGCCGTGATCGTTCCAGACTTCCACTCGATATAGAGCTTTTCAAATTTGCTCCAATCAATGCTGATTGGCTTTCTGCCCTTGTATTTACCCTGTGCCTTGGCAATCTCGATGCCCTCACGCTGCCTTTGCTTTATCTGATCCCTTTCAAGCTGAGAGAGAGCAGCGAACACGGTCAACATAAATTTGCCCGTAGGTGTATCGGTGTCGATGCTCTCCTTGTGGCTGACGAGAGTAACTCCCTTATCGGTGAGTGTGTCAATGATGTTCAGCAAGTCCTTTGTGGAACGCCCTAAACGGCTGATGCTCTCAACATAGAGGGTATCTCCCTCACGCACATAGTCAAGCATTGCTTTGAGCTGCGGACGGTCTGAGGACGCTCCTGAAATCTTTTCCGAGAAGATACGATTGGTATGGTATGTACTCATAATTTCCTGCTGTCTTGCGGTTTCCTGATGCTCCGTTGATACACGGATATATCCGATTTTACTCATAAAATAGTCCTTTCTTTTGTTTATGTATTTTTCTTTTTATTGATAGGCGGTTGACTTTATAATTGCCCCGAATGGTTCTGAGGGGGATTGCCATTCGCCAGAGAACCTATCATCATTCAAGGTCATTCCGCTTTTTCTTTTTCTGTTGACTGACCTCACGCTCATTTTTGAGATACGATTCGATCTCCTGCTTTGCCTTAGCCAGATCATCAGACTTTTGCTTGAACGCTTTGTATTCTCCATTTTTCTGTGAACGATCTTGTTTGAGGACGTTTATTTTTTGCTCCAACTGCTCAACTTTAGGGATAGTACCTGACGGATACCATTCCAAAATCTGTTTTCTGCATTCCCCATATTCCTGCAACTCGGAACTATGCTCTTTCTGAAATTTTTTCTCCTGCCGTCCGCTGAGGGTTTTCAGTTCCTCGGCTACGCCCTTGACCTTGCGATATTTTTTCAATACTTTAAGTTGTGCCGTCAAGTCCTCAATTTGCGTTTAGAGAGTATTCAGCTCGTTCACTAATTTTCCCTTTTGAGCAAAGGCAGCAAGGGCAGCCGCACCGATATTCTCCGGCTCAATTCCGTACTGTGCAATAATATTTTTAGCGATACTTGCAATTTTCATATTTCCACGGTCGATGCTGTCACGGATAAATTTATTTTCCTGTACCTGTGCAGATACGGTTTGCCTGATCTTTGTTCTCGGAGTATATGCCATACCGCCCTTGAACTGTTCGATACGCTTTTTAAGCTGCTCCGACTCATAGTACCACCCCAGTGTTTTGCTTCTTGTGAATTTCGCACGGGGATTGTTTTCTTTTTGTTCGGCAAGTATAAATTTCAAATCTATCTTGTGGTCGGGATTGTACTCAACAAGTATGTCGTGAGCTGCACATTTTTCAAGAAAGTCCTCAAAGTTTTCGCTTTCTTTTACAACTTGATCGATCGCATATTTCAGCTTTGATTTCCACGATATACCTTGCCTGTTTATATCCCACTCATAGTGGCTCTTGCCCTTTGAAGTTTCAGGGTGTTCGATAATAGAAAGATGATGCCTTTTGCACACCTCGTCTGATGCGACTCGGAGCTTCTTCCACATACGCTCATGGATTTTGCCCTGATTGTTTAAAGTCTGGAAAGTGTAGCCGTTCACCAAGGTTCGTATTATTGAACACACAATGCAGATGCACATGAGCTTTATCAACATGAACGGTGAGCAGATATTGATACTCGTCATTCAGAAATTTCGTGCAAAGCTCCTTGCCGATTTCGATCGCTCGTTCGGGAGTGATCTCCCCAGGCTGAAAGCTGATGATAAAGTGCTGTGCAAGGACAGTACTCCTGCCAGTACCCGTTGCTGTGACTTCTGCAAAATCTTTTGCAGCTTTGGTAGGATTTTCACTGCACATAAATCCAAAAACGAGTCTGCCGTTGTCGGTCTTTTTTGGATTGGCGATATATGCCAGCGTTTCTTTAAGCGTTGTATGTATCGGAAATATCTTTGTTGTTGCCAATTTAATTGTCTCCTTTTCGATATTTTTTGAATATTTTTTTGCAAAAAATATCTGTATTTTCTCTTTTTTTATTCAAGGGGTTTTAGGGGAAAATTTCCCCTGACAAGCTGTGTATATCTGTACCCAAATCTCAAATTTGTGGTGCGGATATACCATGCTTGCTATTTTTCAAAGCGGTATTTTTAGCCGATTTGAATACCAGCGGTCACGCTGTCATTTTCCTTGCCCCTGCAAGGAATTGGAGCTATGCGACTTTTACAGCTTCGGTTGGTGGTCATATTGCTCACACTCTCTGCGTGATGCCTTTCACTTATATACCGAAAAAATCAGAGTTTTCAACCCGATTTCAAGAAAATTTTTTCTCTAAAAAATCAAAATCTCCATTGTGCATAAATTTCCGATATTGAACTTAGTGATTATGATAGAGGTTTGAGCTGCCAACGAGAGAAATGCCCCTCTACTTTACTACCGCTGATTTTGGAAAATGGACAAAAGTTTCTGCGAAAATTTACACTTTGTTCATATTGAATCTACCTTGTGCATAAATAGGGTTACGGATTTTTATTGAAAGTGCCAATACCATGAACCGCCCTCGGTCGCATTGCCCTCCATATATACAAGTACAAAAATCAAAAAAACGGGAAGAATTTTGATGAAAAACTTTGATAAAAAATCAAAGTTCTACCTGTTGCATAAAAATGTTAGTGTTAGATTGTTGGATATGTCAATAATCTGGTTGACTTTTTATAGGGTAAGGTGTATAATTATAGGCATAGAGGAAACGCACAGCTTTCTCGTAAAAATCGGAATTTAATGAGGTGATAATGATGCAGAATGCAGAAGTGGAAAAAGCAATTCCGTGGAATCCGTGGCACGGATGTAAAAAAGCAAGTCTGGGCTGTAAGAATTGCTTTGTGTTCAAGATGGATAAGAGATACGGCAGAGATACTTCGGTCATAAAAAAAGGTAAGACGACTTATGAACTTAAGGATAAGGATTGTCCGCCCGGCTCATTGATAAAGCTCTGCTTTTCTTCTGATTTCTTTATTGAAGAAGCCGACGAATGGCGGGACGGCTGTTGGGATTTTATCAGAAGAAGAAACGATTGCAGATTTGTTATGACTACCAAAAGTCCGGAAAGGATAAAGAATTGCGTTCCGGCGGATTGGGGAGATGGCTGGGAACACGTTTATATCAGCATTTCAATAGAAAATCAGGAAATGGCGGATATTCGACTGAAGCATTTTTTGGAAGCCCCTGTAAAGCACAGAGAGGTATTCTGCTCACCTTTGATCGGTCCGATCTCTTTAGGAAAATACTTGGATACAGGGCTGATAAAGTGTGTGAATGTCGGCGGAGAAATGGCTCCGAAAGCTGATGTCAGACCAATCGAATATGAATGGGTGAAAAATTTATATCTTGAAGCAAAAGAAAGAAATATTGAATTCTATTTTCATCAAAGCGGATCAATGTTTTTAAGAGATGGAAAGAATATTGGTAAATGGAATCTGAAAGAACAGATCAAGTGTGCAGAAGAAATTCAGCATGAACTTGAGAGAACATACGGCTAAATTATGATTTATCTTAGCAAGCAATTGAATATTTTAGGTGCGGAGCGTGACAGCGTTCCGCATTTTTATTTCAATAAACTCTGTTTTGCATAATTGCAATATTGCAATGAAATCTGCTGTTTGTTACGCTCCTATTATGGAACAGAAATTCCCGTAAAACATTGGCTATTATACGAATTTACTTTCTTCTTTCATGTGTGCTATAATGGTAGAGTGGAGTGTTGTAACTCCCCATAGACAGCAGGAAGTGAAATGGATCGAGCTGTCGGAAAGGACAATGTAAACTGAATAACACATCTGCCGTAGAAAAGAGAGAGAAGGCGGTTGAGTTTGTTTCTGACGAGGGTATCAAGGTCAAGGTAACATATCCTGACAATGTTCCCGATACGATCAGACAACAGAAGATCAACAAGATGTACGATATTTTCCTCGGTGCAATGCGCCGTAACAGAACAGAAGAAATAACTGAATAATCTGGCACTCTGCCGAAAAAAATTACAGTTTCATTCATGCTGTTGCAATTTTCGGGCGGTTGTGCTATGATATATATGTAAAACCAACCGTCCGATTGCAAACAGCAATTGGAGGTCAATAATGAAGAAAATAACAAAACCAACAAACGGTATCACGGCAATCTATGTTCGCCGTTCGGTGAGCGATAAAGATAAGGGCAACAATTCACTTTCTATCGCCGCCCAGAAGGAGGAATGTGTAAAATTTGTAGGCGATTGTGAGTATCGTATCTACTGTGATGACGGCAAGAGTGGCAAGGATATTGCTCACCGTCCTGAATTTCAGGCTATGATGCATGATGCCCGTGAGGGACTTATCAGCAGAATTATTGTGAAGAAGTACGATAGATTCAGCCGTAATATGAGGGAATACTTAAATATCACGGACGAGCTTGACCGCTATGGTGTGACCGTGTACTCCCTCTCTGAGCCGTTCAATACGGAGACGAAAGAAGGGAGTATGATGCGGAACAATCTGCTGAATTTTGCGGAATTTGAGCGTGAGACAATCGCCGCCCGTGTTGCTGATGCATTTCAGACGAAAGCAAGGGAAACAGGTTTCTATCAGGGTGGAAAGGTTCAGTTTGGTTATACTCCCGAAAGAAGAACGATAAACGGCAAAACAGGCTCGGTGCTTGTTCCCTCGGAGAACGCTGAGGCGGTGCGTGTAGCGTATGACCTGTATCAGCACCCTGAAAACTCTCTGACAGATATTATCAAATACTTAGCCGATAACGGTATCAATGCTTCAAGACCTACTCCCCGTACCAAAACAGGTATATCTAATCTCGACAGGTCGCATTTGAGCCGTATTCTTGAAAATCCGCTTTATGTGAGAGCTGACAAAGAGGTTTACCGCTATTTTCTTTCCAAAGGATATGAATTGCTTGATGATGTAGAAGCCTATGACGGTATTCACGGCTTATTCGTTCATGCTGGCGGTGAGGGTACGCACTTCGTCAAGGTAGCCTATCATGAGGGCCTTGTGGACGGCGATGTGTGGCTGAGAGTTCAGGACAGGAAGTCGCACCAAAGCAAGTTTCCAAGCAACGGCAAGGCTATGAACTCCTGGCTTGTGGGTATGGTCAAGTGTGCGTGTTGCGGATATGCGATGCATTTCAATCATTCGCCAAACCAAAGCGGTAAAATATACTATCGTTTTATCGACTACGGTAAATTTACGCTGAACGGTTGTACTACTCCGCCTATCAAGCTCAAGCCTAAACAGGTCGAGGACACGGTGCTGAATGAAATGCGTAAGCGTATCGAACAGCTTAATATCGAAAAGCACGAAGCAAGCAAACCCGATGCCGAAACGGATAGTATCAAGACTGAGATCATTCGCATTGACAGCGAGATTCAGAAGTTAATGGAAAAGCTGGCTGATGCTGACAGCGTTCTTTTTGATTACATTCAGAAGCGTGTAAGTGCCCTGCACGAACAGAAATCTGAGCTTGAAAAAAAGATGCAAACAATGAGCCGTAAGCGCAGAGCTATCGACACAAAGCCGTTGGAAGAACCTATGAAACAGTGGGACAAGCTGACGGTACAAGAAAAGCACGATTTGGCGGCAGCTATGATCGAGGTCGTGCTTATATCCGATGAAACAGGTATTGAAGTGAAATTCAGCATTTGAAAAAGGTGCGGAATTTCGGCATTTATTAGTGTTGATAAGGTGCTGCAATGGGCGTTCCAGTGGCAAAAACCACGCCCTTACCGCCAGTTTTTTCATCAAGATATTGACATTTGAGGAACAGATCAAGAGCTTTCTGAGAAGCAGAATTTGAAATCCCTGCAATATTTGTGAGTTTTGTAAACACCAATTATGGATGATTTCCGAACAGCCTTATTCCGATAAAAAAGAATATAAACAAAAAGGCGATACCTCACGCTTGTACGCAAGGTATCGCCCTTATAAATTTCTTTTCAGAAGCTCTATTCAATTTTCGTCTGCAAAATTTACTATTGTAGCTTTCTTCTATAGTCTCAGTACTATATCCGTTCAAATAGTAACACCCACGCAGTACCTACCGGCAATTATATTGATAAGTAAAGGGAGATCCTCATGCTTGTGTGCAAGGAATCTCCCTCATTGTTTTTCAGAAGCCTTATTCAATTTACGTCTGCTAAGTTCGCTATCTTATTGCCCTGTTTCTCAGCATACTGTATCGTTTTATAAGTTCTGCCGCTTTTATACTGAATACTTCTGTTCACGCAAAGGCGTGATTTAATCAGTGATTCCTTAATATTACCGTTAAACCACCGAAATCATCATTCAACTACCAGTTCTCTGACCGCAACGTTCTTTATCTTTTGTGATACAAAATATGCGAAAACAAATAAGCAAACACAGATAAGAGCGATCGGAGCGGCGAACGAAAACGTCGTAAAATCAACGGCAAAGCGTGTAATTCCAATACTGCTCAATAGTCCGCTCAGCAGCTTGGCTGAGAACAGCACGCTCAATAATGTGCCGACAGCAGAGCCAAAAATCGAAACTATCAGAAATCTTACTGCAAACTGTAAACGCAGATGTTCAAAGGTAAAGCCTATCGCCTTATAAATTCCTATATCTGTCCGTTCCTGTATAAAGGCTTTCGAGCACACCATATGAGTTACGACAAACGCAAACAAAACAGAGAAAACATATATTATCATCTGCATTGCATTTATTGCAATATCATAGGTATCATCCAACAAGTCGCCGACTACTTCTGCCTCAATAATATCGCCGAATTTTTCGTTAAGTGTGTCGGCAATTTTTGCATTAAGACTTTCGTCGTCTCCTTTTTCCAAAGAATAACATCCCCAGAGCTTTGCTTCATATCCTATTTTTTCAGAGGCGGCATATGACATTATAAAAGATCTGCCCGTATCGTTCATTAGTTGAACTGTTCCCGAAATAATATACTTTTCTTTTTCATCCCTCCAGCCGATCGTAACTTCATCGCCTATCTTTAGATCAAATTCGTCAAGCAAAATCGGCGAAACAGCAATTTCATTGTCGTAGATCGGAGATCTGCCTTTGAGAACAGGAGTAACTGATGGGTCTTTATAAGTGGTGCAATACATTTCTTCTCCGTCGAAGGAAAAATACGAAGCGTTAACATAGTATGCTTTTTTGATTTTAGAAAAGCGTTCTATCTCATTTTCTATCATTTTATAATCATTATCAGATAACTTTTCCTTTGGAGATATTTCGACCTCAGACACAATTGCGCCCATAGATTCCAACGCTGATTTTGAATTTAGTGCATTGGCAAGCTGCGTTATTGTCATCATAAAAAATATGAGTATTGCAACAATAACAAGAGTTCCTGCGTATCTTCGCTTGGCGGACGTAAACTGCCTTAAAGCAAGACTCTGTGATAAAAATTTCTTGCTTATCGGGACATTCATTCTGCTGTCAAAATAGATTTCTTTCTTTGCACCCGAAATCGCTCTTACGGGAGAAATTTTGTTTATCTTCATTGTGACAAAGAATATTGAAACAGCCGACAGCAAAAATAAAGCCGCAAGAATAAGTGCAATAATTCCGGCAGGTACGCTTGTAATTGCGGGAATTGCAGTGATAGTCACAAATATGTTTGAAGTCAGTTTTATAAGCGGAATGCTTAAAGATATACCCAGAACTGCACCTATCATCTCTGCAAGCAGATACTGATACAAAAACAGCATACGAATCTTATTTTTATTGAAGCCCTGCGCTTTAAGAACGCCGAAGGTCACATAATTCGTTTCGATTTCCACTGAAATGCTATGCCCTGTAACGATTACAACAATTACCAGCAAAAACATTATGAATACTATCAGAACGGAAGAAATGATTTCGGGGAAAAGTGTTGTATAATGTATTGACATATCATTTGTCAAAGACCATATAGACATATTGGTAACGCCTGTGTCGAGATTAAGCTGTCGGCG
>CAMWKY010000052.1 GCA_947174965.1 uncultured Ruminococcus sp.
ATTCATATTTTATCAACAAAAATATGTTACAATTTGTAATAAGTTAAGCGGTTCTCTGAAAACTGTCAAAATATTTTTATGTAAGAAAGGGATTTATACTTATGTCCAACAGATTATTTCAGGGTTTAGTCCATCAGATGAGAGATACTATCGACGCTACAATCGGTGTAGTTGACGAAACAGCTACTATAATTGCTTGTAGCGACCTCACAAAAGTAGGAACAACAAACGAATTTGTTTCACTTGATTTAAGTGATTCACATGATATTTTTATCCGTGATGGCTACACGTACAAGCCTTTCGGCTCACGTGTAAAGCCTGATTATGCCGTATTTGTAGAGGGTGTTGATGATTCTGCTGCAAAATATGCAAGTATTCTTTCAATCACTCTTTCAAATATCAAGCAGTATTATGACGAAAAGTACGACCGCAACAATTTTATCAAGAATGTTATTCTTGACAACGTTCTGCCGGGTGATATTGTTATAAAGGCTCGTGAACTTCATTTCAATGCAGAAATAAGTCGTGCTGTATTTCTTGTAAGAATTGTATCTGCAAATGATATTTCCGCTTATGATGTTATTCAGAACTTATTCCCCGATAAAAACAAGGATTTTGTTTTCAATATCACAGAAACAGACATTGTGCTTGTCAAGGAACTCAAAAGCACAGTTGATTCAAAAGACCTTGAAAAGCTTGCACGTTCTATTGCTGATACTCTTTCAAGTGAATTTTACACAAGAGTTAATGTCGGCATAGGAACAGCAGTTATAGGCGTAAAAGACCTTGCACGTTCATTCAAAGAGGCTCAAATGGCTCTTGAAGTCGGCAAAGTTTTCGATACGGACAAGGTTATCGTAAGCTACGAAAATCTCGGCATTGCACGTCTTATCTATCATCTTCCGACAATTCTTTGTGAAACATTTTTACATGAAGTTTTCAAAGTAGGAAGTATTGATTCACTCGACCACGAAACATTATTCACGATTCAGAAATTCTTTGAAAACAACCTTAATGTTTCAGAAACATCAAGAAAACTCTTTGTACACAGAAATACACTTGTATACAGACTTGAAAAGATAAAGAAACTGACAGGACTTGACCTGCGTGAATTTGACCATGCTATCATCTTCAAAATTGCACTTATGGTTAAGAAATATCTGTCTGCAAATCCGGTTAAGTTCTGATAAAAACAGGCTGTATGCCTGTTTCAGAACGAAAGGAAGGTGTAAATTTTGGTTGAACTTCAGAACGTGTCTGTTACATATTCAAGCGGTGTAGACGCTCTGAATAATGTAAGCCTGAAAATCAATGACGGCGACTTTGCCTTTGTTGTAGGTTCATCAGGTGCGGGAAAGAGTACCATGATTAAACTTTTGCTTAAAGAAATAGATGCAACAAGTGGTGTCGTTAAAGTAAACGGCTACAACCTCAACAAACTCAAAAAAAGAAAAATTCCTGAATTTCGCCGAACTCTCGGCTTTGTATTTCAGGATTTCCGTCTTATACCGTCAATGACAGTATACGAAAATATAGCTTTTGTACTGCGTGTACTTGATGCACCGCAGAAATACATAAGAAAAAGAGTACCTTATGTTATAAGTCTTGTGGGACTTGAATCAAAGGCAAGTTCATATCCCGAAGAACTTTCGGGCGGTGAGCAACAGCGTGTAGCAATTGCAAGGGCTTTGGTTAATGACCCACAGCTTATAATCGCTGATGAGCCTACGGGAAATATCGACCCTGAACTTTCATATGAAATTGTTGAACTTCTTAAGCTGATAAACGACCAGGGAACAACTATTCTCATGGTTACGCATGAACATAGTTTAGTCCGTCATTTTGGTGGACGTATAATCAACATAACAGACGGAGAAGTTTCGTATGATGAAGTTATAATGGGTTCAGGAAATGAACTTCTGCCGATAGGAAACGGTTTTGGTGAAATGCCACAATATGAACCGCCTACAGATGAAAGTAGTCCGATATATGATGACCCTTATATTGATGATATACTGGCATCAATAATGGACTCTGCACCTGCTGAAACGATAGAAATAGATGAAGAAGGTGGTGCAGAATGAAATTAAGCGGAATAAGATACCTTACAAATCAGGGAATTGAAAACATATGGAAAAATAAAATGATGGCTTTTGCAACATTTTGTGTGCTTCTTATTTCACTCCTTCTTGTTGGTTGTGCAGGATTATTCTATATAAATATGAACTCAATGATTCGTGGACTTGGAAATCAGAACGAAATTGCAGTTTATCTTTCTCCCTCAACCAGTCAGGAGCGTGTGCAGGAAGTTGAATCACAGCTGAATATGCTTGACAACGTGAACAGCGTTGTATTTATTCCGAAAGAAGAAGCGTTCAGACGTATGCAAAGTCAGATTACACAGCAAGGACAAGAGATTTTTCAATATATTGATGATGCACAGTTTATGCCTGACGGATTCAGCGTTATTGTCATGAACAATGACAAAATCGAAGAAACTACGGCATTGATTATGCAGATTGAAAGCGTTGAAAGTGCAAGCTCATATCCGCAGGTTGCGGAGTTTCTCCGTGAACTTAGGAGAGTTGTAACGCTTATTGCGAGTGCAGTTATAATAGCATTGTCTGCCGTTTCTATGATTATGATTTCAAACACGACAAAAGCAAGCGTTTATGCAAGACGTGAAGAAATTCAGATTATGAAATATGTAGGGGCGACAAACACATTTATAAGAACGCCATTTTTTGTGGAAGGCATGGTAACAGGCTTTTTTGCAGGTGCAGGAGCATTTTTTATAACATTGGCTGTTTATAACTCTGTTTATGATATTCTTATGGAACAGCGAACACTTATGAACGCATTTGGTGTGGGCAGTATTATCCCATTTGAAAGTATAATAAATTATACAGCAGTCACTTACCTTATAATAGGTTCAGTTGTCGGAGCTTTGGGAAGTTCAGTAAGCACACACCGTCATCTTGATGTTTAATGCCGAAAGGAGTAAATTTTTCCAATGTACAAGTTAAGAATTGCAAAAAAAATCCTCACATTTCTGACCTGTTCAGTTATGTCAATGGGTTTGATTGCACTATATCCGATGTCAACAGACAATAACAATGCCGAAGCTAAAACTATTGCTGAAATTCAGGAGCAGAGAAAAGCAAATCAGGCTAAAATTGAAGAACTTGAATTGCAGATAAGCGGTCTGGAGGGTGACAAAAATTCCGAACAGCAACAGCAGAACTATCTTAATGAGCAAATTGGCTATATTCAGGAAAATATAACTTTTCTCAATGCCGAACTTGAAAGCATAGGAAAAGATATTGAAACAACTGAAACAAATATTCAGAATCTTGATATTGATATTGAAAATCAACAGAAAGCTATTGATGAAAATATCGAAAAATTCAAACAGCGTTTATGTCTTATGTACATGAACAGAAATGAATCTGCTGCATCTGTTATGCTTGGCACATCAAGTTTTTATGATATGATGTCAAGAGTGCAGATGATTAACAGTATTGCAGAATATGATGACAAGCTTATTGATGAAATTCTTACTGAAATTCAGACAATGGAGCAGTCAAAAAAAGACCTTGAAGTTGAAAAAAATAATCTTCAGTTAAAACTTGAAGAACAGGAAAAACGCAAGGAAGATAAAAAATCCGAACTTGCACTTTATGATGAAAAAATGCAGAAATCACAGACGGAAATTGAACGTCTTGCAATGGAACAGGCATCACTTGAACTTGACAAGGAAACAATAGAAAAACAAGATGCCGAACTTGAACAGGAAGAAGCAGATATTCTTGCAGAAATTCAGCGAAAAGCAGAAGAAGCGCAAAAACTCTGGGAAGAAAAACAGCGTAAGAAAAGAGAAGAAGAAGCTGAAAGAAAACGTCAGGAAGAACTTAAAAAACAACAGGAAGAAGCAGAAAGAAAACGTCAGGAAGAACTCAAAAAACAGCAGGAAGAAGATGAAAGAAAGCGTCAGGAGGAACTGAAAAATCAGCAGACAACATCATCTGTCGATGCAGTTCAAACTTCTGCAAATACTACTGTTACAGTTGTTGTTACAACTGTGGCAGAAACAACAACACAAGCTCCTGTTACAACAACTGAACCTCCGATTCCGACTGTAAGCGAGAGTGGTTTTGCATGGCCTGCACCGGGATTCAGCTATATATCAAGCTATTTCGGCTCTCGCTGGGGTACTACTCACAAGGGCATTGACATAGGCGACGCAGGAATCATGGGTGGTTCAGCCGTTGCATCTCAATCAGGAATTGTCATAACTGTAAATAACTCATGCACACATAACTATGCAAAATCATCAAGTTGTGGTTGCGGAGGCGGATACGGCAACTACGTTGTAATCTCACACGATGGCACATATTCAACCCTTTATGGACATCTTACAAGTGCCGCTGTTTCTGTCGGCGACTATGTAGATCAGGGCGATGTTATCGGCTATATGGGCTGTACGGGATTTTCTACAGGCGCACATCTTCATTTTGAAGTATGGGAAAACGGTGTAAAGCAGAATCCGCTGAATTATGTCAGTCAGTAACAAAAAATTAAACTACATAGGGCAGATTTATTTCTGCCCGATTTTTTTCAGAAAGTGATGATAATATATGAATAAAAAAATAAGTCTCGGACTTGCTTTAAGCCTTATAGCCGTATCTGTTGCAATAACGTTTATTCTCACATCTTTTTTTTCTTTGCAGAGTTTCAATGAAAAAGTTGTTGATGTAAACGAAAAGGCAAAAAAATATACTGCTTTGCAGTCACTTGATAACTATGTCCGTGAAAATTATTTTGGTGAGATTGACGAATCAGTCCTTAATAACGGCATACTGAAAGGATATGTTGCAGGAGTTAACGACAAATATTCACGTTATCTTACAGAAGAAGAATATCTTACAGAAAAAAATGACAATTCAGGAAATCTTGTGGGATTAGGTCTTACTCTTGCACAGGACGAAAGCGGTTATATCAGAATATCCGAAATTATAACAAATTCCCCTGCATATGATTTAGGAATACAGAAAGATGATATTATTACTTTTGTGGACGGCATAGACGTTAAAGAAGTAGGATTCACTGAAGCTGCTGATGCCATGAAAGGTACAGAGGGCTCTGAAATCTCACTTACTATAAGACGTAACGGAAAAGATACAGAGTATAAATTTACACGCCGTTCAATTGAACTCAAAACAGTTGAAGCGCAGATGATGAGCAACTATATCGGCTATATAAAAATAACAGGATTCAAGCAGAATACTCCAGAACAGTTCATGAACGCTCTGGAGGGTCTTACTGTCAATGGCGCAGTGGCTCTTGTTTTTGATTTGCGTGATAATACAGGAGGACTTGTTTCGGCTCTCGAAGAATGTCTCGACCCGCTTCTGCCCGAAGGTATCATTGCTGTTGCCGATTATAAGGACGGCAGTTCAGAAACGCTTGTTTATTCAGATGCAGAAGAACTCATGCTCCCTATGGTTGTAATTGTGAATGAAAATACAGCAAGTGCGGCAGAACTTTTTGCGGCTTCTCTCCGTGACTTCAATAAAGCACCTCTGGTTGGAAGTCAGACTTATGGTAAAGGTGTTATACAGTCAACAACAGAACTTGATGACGGCGGTGCATTGGTGCTTACCGTTGCAGAATACAGGACAGCACTTTCGCAATGTTTCAATGGTATCGGCATAACTCCTGATGTGCAGATAGAAAATGATGAAGAAGATGTTGATTCGCAGTTCAATAAAGCTGTTGAAGTTCTTATGGCTATAGCTACAGATGAGCAGTAATTTGGTTAAAATAAAAAAATAAATAAAACATCTTTTCAAATAATGTAAAATATGTTATAATTATGTATGTATCTATAGGATATAATTTTTTTCAGGAGGTTTTTTTATGAGGGAAAAAGAACTTTACAGCCTTTGGCTCGAAAATGCACAGGCAGACCCCGATTTACAGACCGAACTTAAAAGTATTGAGAATGACGTTGAAGCTATTAAAGATAGATTTTACAGGGATTTGGAATTTGGAACAGGCGGACTTCGTGGCATTATCGGTGCAGGTACTAACCGCATGAACATTTACACAGTAAAACGTGCTACACAAGGATTTGCTGATTATCTTAATCAGGAATATGAAAATCCGTCTGTTGCCGTTTCATACGACAGCAGAATCAAGAGTGATGTTTTTTCAAAAGCAGCTGCTGAAGTTCTCGCAGCAAACGGAATAAAAGTTCATATCTATACAGAACTTATGCCTACACCGTGCCTTTCATTCGCTGTACGTCAGCTCAACTGTCAGGGCGGTATCATGGTTACAGCAAGTCACAACCCTGCAAAATACAACGGATATAAGGTATACGGTGAGGACGGTTGCCAGATTACATTGCGTGGAGCAGAGATAATTCTCAACAAAATCAACTCGCTTGACATTTTTAATGATGTAAAGTCGGCTGATTTTGATGAAGAAGTTAAAAATGGCAATATCTGCTATATCGGCAATGATGTTATTGAGAAATTCTATGAAAAAGTGCTTGCAGAGGGAATAAATACGGAACTTTGTGCATCAAGCGGACTTAAAGTGGTTTATACTCCGCTTAACGGTACGGGAAATAAGCCGGTACGTGAAATTCTGAAGCGTATCGGAATAACTGACGTTACAGTTGTAAAAGAGCAGGAGAATCCAGACGGCAACTTTACAACCTGCCCGTATCCAAATCCTGAAATCCGTGAAGCACTTGAAGTAGGATTAAGATACTGCAATGAAGTCAAGCCCGATTTACTTCTTGCAACAGACCCCGACTGCGACCGTGTGGGAATTGCTGTTCCTGACGGTGACGGCTATGCACTTTTCAGCGGAAATGAAGTTGGTGCAATGCTTCTTGAATACGTTGCAAGTCAGCGTATTGAAAAGGGTACAATGCCAGCAAATCCGATTGCAGTAAAAACTATTGTTACAACTGATATTGTTAATTCAATAGGCAAGGAATACGGAGTTGAGATTATTGATGTTCTCACAGGCTTTAAGTTTATTGGTGAACAGATAGGCTTGCTTGAGAAAACAGGTGAGGAAAACCGCTATATATTCGGATTTGAGGAAAGCTATGGTTATCTCTCTGGCTCTTATGTGCGTGACAAGGACGCTGTAAACGCATCAATGCTTATCTGCGAAATGGCTGCATACTACCGCACAAAAGGAATTTCTCTCATTCAGGCTCGTAAAAATATGTACAAAAAATACGGTATGTTTTATCAGACTCTCTACAGCTTTACTTTTGAGGGCGAAAGCGGTATGAAGAAAATGGACTCTATCATGACTTCACTCCGTGAGAATCCGCCGGCAGAAATCGCAGGAATACCTGTTGTCAAGTTTGATGACTACAAAGCAAGCACCTCAAAGAACATTGCAAGCGGTGAAGTTACAGAAATCACACTTCCAAAATCAAATGTACTTGCATTTTTCCTTGACGGCGGTTCAAAGGTAATTGTACGTCCGTCAGGTACAGAGCCGAAAATCAAGACATATATTACAGCTAAACAACCTACAAGTGTTGAAGCTGCGATACTTGAAAAAGCAATTCACGATGAATTTTCAAAGAATTTTCAGTAAAAACTCATGATAAGCAAAGCTACATAAGTTAAAATAAAAAAATATATCGGAAATACTTGACAAATTCAGAAATGTATGTTATAATATAGACCTAATGTATACTTGCACTACTGTCTAAGGGAACTGATGGGCTGCACGATTTACAGAAAATACAGTTTAAAGAGGTGAAAATCGTGAAAGAGGGAATCCATCCAAATTTTGTCAAGACTACTATTACTTGCCATTGCGGTAACGTAATCGAAACAATGTCTACAAAAGAGAATATCAAGGTTGAAATCTGCTCAAAGTGCCACCCTTTCTATACAGGAAAGCAGAAGCTTGTTGATACAGGCGGACGTGTTGAGAGATTTAAGAAGCGTTTCAATATGGGCAAATAATTTGCTTAACGCACAAATATTGATAGTGAACTTTATAAGCCGCTCCTATATGGGCGGCTTTTTCCTACATAGATAAGGACTTTTTATATGAATTATTTTACTGTTTCAGAACAGGCTTCCGATTCGTTTATTGAAAAAAAATCTGAATTTATTGGCTATATTGCACCTGTCAGGACGAATGATGAAGCTGTTGAGTTTATCAATAAAATAAAATCCATGCACCGCAAGGCAAAGCATAACGTATATGCCTACATTCTCCGTCAGGACAATATCTCCCGTTATTCCGACGACGGCGAACCGCAGGGAACAGCAGGTGTGCCAGTTCTTGATGTTCTGCAAAAGCGTGGACTTACAGATGTTTGTATAGTTGTTACAAGATATTTCGGCGGTATTCTGCTTGGTGGCGGTGGACTTGTCCGTGCGTATTCGCACACAGCATCTCTTGCCTGCGATTCTGCACATATAATGGATATGAGACTTTGCCACCGCCTGAAAATCACAACCGACTATAATATGTACGGAAAGATAAGCTATATTCTGCCGAATTTTGACATAATAAACGTAAATTCCGATTTTGCCGATACGGTTACACTTGAAATTCTCGTCATGAGCGAAAAATTTTCAGCACTGCAAAAAGAAATCACAGAAATAACAAACGGCACAGCAGAAATAATGGACTGCGATGAACTTTATGAGGATTTTTCAAATATTATAAAAAAATAAAGGGATTTTTTAGTTTTTCAAGTATAAGTATAATAGAAGCAATTTTTGTATTTTTTAAGGGGGGATTTTATGACTTTGCGTGAACAGTATGAAATTACAGAATCAACAATTCTTAGCAAGTGCGCCTGCACAAGCATGGACGAAAATATGACAAAACGTGACAGGGCAGAGGAGAAATGTCCTTATAGAACAGATTTTCAGCGTGATAGAGACAGAATACTTCATTGCAACTCATTCCGCAGATTAAAGCGTAAAACTCAGGTTTTTCTTTCACCTGTCGGCGACCACTACCGTACAAGACTTACTCACACATTGGAGGTTTCACAGATTGCCCGAACTATTTCCCGTTGTCTGCGACTTAATGAGGACTTATCAGAAGCTATTGCACTTGGTCATGATTTAGGGCACTCTCCTTTCGGTCATTGCGGTGAAGCTGTTCTTGATGAAATCTGTCCACACGGTTTCAAGCATTATCTTCAAAGCATGAGAGTTGTTGAGGAACTTGAAAACAATGGTCGTGGACTTAACCTTACAAAAGCAGTTCGAAACGGCATATTATGTCACACAAATATGACTGCCGACACAAAAGAGGGCTGTATTGTGCGACTTGCCGATACTATCGCATATATAAATCATGATATTGAGGATTCAATCCGTGCAGGAGTTCTTAATATAGCAGAACTTCCGTCAGAATGTGTAAAAATTCTTGGCAATACGAAGTCACAAAGAATAACAACGCTTATTGACTCTGTTGTGAAACATGGTGCAGAGGAAATTGACTTTGAGCCTGAAATAAGAAATGCACATGATAATCTCAAGTCATTCATGTTCAGAAAAGTTTACACAAATCCCGATGCAAAGCAGGAAAATTCAAAGGCAGAAATTGTCATAAGAACACTCTATGACTATTTCAAAAAAAATATCGAAAAACTTCCTGAACAGTACAGACACATTGCAGAAATAAAAGACTCCGCCCGTGCCGTGTGCGACTATATTTCGGGCATGAGTGACAAATATGCTGTTGACATCTATACGGAACTTTTCGTTCCTAAATTTTGGAGATGAGGTGTATTTATGGCAGAATTTGAAGATTTTATTTCAGAAATCAGAAATGCAAATCCCCTTGAAAATTTTATCGGCACATATGTTTCATTGAAAAAAAGTAGCAGAAATTATGTCGGAAACTGTCCTTTTCACTCCGAAAGAACGCCGTCTTTTACAGTTTTTACTGATACGCAGAGTTTTTACTGTTTCGGCTGTCACGCTGGCGGTGACGTTATAACATTTACCATGAAAATGGAAAATCTTGAATTTATTGAAGCACTGAAATTTCTTGCTGAAAAAAGCAATATACCATTTCCTGAAAAAAATACTGAAAAAACTAAAAATAAAACAAGAATTTATGAAATGAATCGTCTTTCAGCAAATTTTTTCTATAATAATCTTTTATCTTTGAAATTATAATATGATTGGATCATTTACCCCCTTCCCTTTTCCTCCCTCCAGCCTCTCCTATGTAAAAGCTCCATCCCTAATTTTTCTTAATATCCTAGCCCTTTTTTCTGCCTGTTATTGCTGGGGTATGTGTGTGTGAGAGAGAGAGAGAAATAAAGAGAGACAGAGAGGGATGTCTTCTTCAAATTTCATTCTTAGAAATTGAGGGCTCTGTTTCACAGTGAGAAGTATTTTGCTTTGTAGTTGTTAGTATGTATGTATGTAAGAG
>CAMWKY010000053.1 GCA_947174965.1 uncultured Ruminococcus sp.
ATAACTCTATGCCCCAAATACCCTTGGGCTGCCAAACACCTATGCTTGATATTTATTTAACAAATACAGTGCTTTTATTAAGTTTGTATCATCTAACTTAAATTTGGAATAACATTACAAAAAAATGTTTACAAATCAGATATTTTGTGTTATAATGTTATACGAAGTTATTAAGCGTTTTTTACGCTCGTAACCGTTTTGAAAAAATTTTTAATGGAGGTCATTACCAATGGCAATCAAAAGAAAAATGAAAACCATGGACGGTAATAACGCTGCTGCTTGGGTTTCATATCCATTTACTGACGTAGCTGCTATTTACCCAATCACACCATCATCTGTTATGGCTGAAGTTACTGACAGCTGGTCTGCAAAAGACAAGAAAAATCTTTTCGGACAGCCTGTTACTGTTGCAGAAATGCAGTCAGAAGCAGGTGCAGCCGGCACAGTTCATGGCTCACTTTCAGCAGGTGCTTTGACAACTACATATACAGCATCACAGGGTCTTCTCCTTATGATTCCTAATATGTACAAAATCGCAGGTGAACTTCTTCCGAATGTAATTCACGTTTCAGCCCGCTGTGTATCTTCACACGCTCTTAACATCTTCGGCGACCATTCAGACGTTTATGCCTGCCGTCAGACAGGTTATGCAATGCTCTGTTCAGGTTCAGCGCAGGAAGTTATGGATTTAGGTGCTGTTGCTCATCTTTCAACAATCAAAGGCAGAGTTCCTTTCCTCCACTTCTTCGACGGTTTCCGTACATCACACGAAATTCAGAAGATTGAAACATGGGACGACGAGACACTTCTCGGTCTTCTTGATAAAGATGCCGCACAGAGATTCAGAGATAAGGCTCTCCACCCTGAAACACCTGTTCTCCGTGGTTCAGCTCAGAATCCTGACATCTTCTTCCAGGCTCGTGAGGCTTGCAACAAATACTATGATGCACTCCCTGCAATAGTTGAAGATTACATGAATAAGGTTAATGAACTTATCGGCACAGATTACAAGCTCTTTAACTACTATGGTGCTTCTGATGCTGAACACATCATCATTGCTATGGGTTCAGTAAATGAGACAATCGAAGAAACTATTGATTATCTCAATGCACAGGGCGGTAAATACGGTCTTGTTAAGGTTAGACTTTACAGACCTTTCGTTGCTGAAAAGCTTGTTGAAGTTATCCCTGAAACTGTAAAGAGAATTTCAGTTCTTGACAGAACAAAAGAACCTGGTTCACTTGGCGAGCCACTCTATCTTGATGTAGTTGCTGCTCTTAAGGGTACAAAGTTCAATGATACTCCGATTTTCACAGGTCGTTACGGTCTTGGTTCAAAAGATACAGTTCCGGCACAGATTGTTGCTGTATTCAAGAATACAGAAAAGCCACGTTTCACAATTGGTATTGAAGATGATGTTACAAATCTCTCACTTCCGCTTGAAGCAAACCCTGATTCTGCTCCGGCAGGTACAACAGCTTGTAAATTCTGGGGTCTTGGTTCAGACGGTACAGTCGGCGCAAACAAGAACTCTATCAAGATTATCGGTGACCATACAGACCTCTATGCACAGGCTTATTTTGCATATGACTCTAAGAAATCAGGCGGTGTAACTATTTCTCACCTCCGTTTCGGTAAGACACCTATCAAATCAACATACCTTATCAACAAGGCTGATTTCGTAGCTTGTCATAATCAGAGCTATATTGATAAATATGATATGGTTTCTGACATCAAGCCGGGCGGTACATTCCTCCTTAACACAATATGGGATATGGACGGTCTTGAAGCTAATCTTCCTGGACAGGTTAAGAGATATATCGCTCAGAACAATATTAATTTCTACACAATCAACGGCGTTAAGCTTGGTGAAGAAACAGGCATGGGAACAAGAATTAATACAATTCTCCAGTCTGCTTTCTTTAAGCTTGCTGACATCATTCCTTTTGAAGATGCTGTTAAGTATATGAAAGCTGCTGCTGAAGCATCATACAGCAAAAAAGGTCAGGACGTTGTTGAAAAGAACTGGAATGCTATTGATGCAGGTCACCAGAACATAGTTAAGATTGATGTACCAGATTCATGGAAAGATGCTGCTGATACACAAATGGGTATGGCTGCTGTTTCATGTGATAATAAGGAACTTCAGGACTATGTAAACAATATCCAGATTCCTTGCAATGCTCAGAAGGGTGACACACTTCCTGTTTCTACATTTGTAGATATGGCAGACGGTACATTCCCACAGGGTTCAGCTGCATTTGAAAAGCGTGGTATCGCTGTTAAAGTTCCTGCTTGGATTCCTGAAAATTGTATTCAGTGTAATCAGTGTGCTTACGTTTGTCCGCACGCTGTAATCAGACCTGTTGCAATGACACCTGACGAAGTTGCTGCTGCACCGGCTGCTACAAAGTCCCTCGACTTCAAACCAGCTGTCGGCGACCTTAAGTTCGTTATGACTGTTTCAACTCTTGACTGTACAGGCTGCGGCGTTTGTGCTAATGTTTGTCCTGCTAAGAATAAGGCACTCGTTATGGAGCCTATCGCTTCACAGATGGAACAGCAGGAAGTATTCAACTATGGTGTTACAATTGACGAAAAGCCGGAAGTTGCTGCTAAATTCAAGGCTACAACTGTTAAGGGTTCACAGTTCAGACAGCCGCTTCTTGAGTTCTCAGGTGCTTGTGCTGGTTGTGGTGAAACTCCATACGCTAAGCTTGTTACACAGCTCTTTGGTGACAGAATGATGATTGCTAACGCTACAGGCTGTTCATCAATCTGGGGCGGTTCTGCACCTTCAACTCCATACACTGTAAACAAACAGGGCAGAGGTCCTGCATGGAGCAACTCACTCTTTGAGGACAACGCAGAATTTGGCTATGGTATGTATCTCGCACAGGAAACACTCCGTAAGAGAGTTACAGACAAGGTTATTGCACTTCAGGCTAAAGCTGAAAAGGAAGAAGTAAAGACTGCTATTGCTGAATACCTTGACACATATAATGACGGTGCTGCTAATGCTGTTGCTACAGATAAGCTTGTTGCTGTTCTCGAAGCTTGCGGTTGTGATGATGCTAAGGCAATTCTTGCTGAAAAGCTTTATCTCTCAAAGAAATCACAGTGGATATTCGGTGGAGACGGCTGGGCTTACGACATCGGTTTCGGCGGTCTTGACCACGTAATCGCATCAGGCAAGAATGTTAATATCCTTGTATTTGATACAGAAGTTTACTCAAATACAGGCGGACAGGCTTCAAAGTCTACACCTACTGGTGCTATTGCACAGTTTGCTGCTGCTGGTAAGGTTGTAAAGAAGAAAGACCTTGCAGGTATTGCAATGAGCTATGGTTATGTATATGTTGCACACGTTGCTATGGGTGCTGACATGAATCAGTGTATCAAGGCATTTGCTGAAGCTGAAGCTTATGACGGTCCATCAATTGTTATTGCATATGCTCCATGTATTAACCACGGTATCAAGACAGGTATGGCTACTGCTCAGGCAGAGGAAAAGAAAGCTGTACAGGCTGGTTACTGGCATCTCTACAGATACAACCCTGCACTCAAAGAAGAAGGCAAGAATCCATTTACTCTTGACTCAAAAGCACCTAATACTGAAGAATACAAAAACTTCCTTATGGGTGAAGTACGTTATAATTCACTTGCTCGCTC
The DNA here is from genome assembly GCA_947174965.1 of uncultured Ruminococcus sp. Lineage (GTDB taxonomy): Bacteria > Bacillota > Clostridia > Oscillospirales > Ruminococcaceae > Ruminococcus. The sequence continues at coordinate 3,673 of CAMWKY010000053.1, forward strand.
AAATCCTGAAAGAGCAGAAAAACTCTTTGATGCTGCTGTTGCTAATGCTAAGGACAGATATGACTATCTTACAAAGCTTACAACACTTTACGGTCAGGACTAATTCCATGAACTGATGATAAATCCTCGTTCACTATGCTGGACGGGGATTTTTTTCTGAAAGGACTGAAATATCATGAACTTTATTGACAAGGCTTTTGAAAATCGTCTTCAATGTGATGATTTTTTACGTGAAATAATGCTTAATATTTATTCGCATTCGGAAATCAGGGATATTATTATAAACTATCCGCAATTTGTAGCTGATGCAATTGCAATTATTGACTATGATACAGATTTAGCAATGGACGGTGATATATTTGTAAATGACAGCGACAAATACCCTGATATTATAACAGCACTGCATAATTGCGGAATTGATAATGATGTTGAAATTTTACAGCAGTTAAATGATTTATTCAATAATAATGAAGATGTGTTCTGGAATGAATTTGATACTTTGTATAGTAAATTGACGTGGAATACAGATATTTACAGATTCTGGAAACTGGTTAAGAATTATATCAGCAATTCATTAAGTGATTTTTATGGGACGTGATAAAATGCTGATGATTTCCATAAAAGATATTCCGAAAAAAGAACAGCATACCCATGCACACAATCTTCTGCGTGAGTGCCTAAAACCATTCAATATAGATTACTCCGAAAGTATAGCAATAACAAAGAACAGATACGGCAAGCCGTCACTTACTGAATATCCCAATATAAAGTACAATATCTCACACGCCGACGGCATAGCATCTTGTATTATTTCTGATGTTGAGTGCGGTATCGACTGTGAGAATGTCCGTGAATACCGCCCGAATGTATTAAAACGTGCTTTTTCTGATGACGAAAGAAATATGATTCTCTCTGCACCTGAAAATCAGCGTGATTTACTGTTTTTCAGTTTGTGGACGCTCAAAGAATCGTACATAAAAGCTATCGGAATCGGTCTTTCGTTTCCGTTGAATGAGGTAAATTTTTCGTTTGCGGACGGTAAAATCATCTCAAACATAAAAAACTACAGATTCAGGCAATATATATTAAAAGACAAAAAGTACATTGTGTCTATTTGTGAACAAATTGTAAACATTTCCGCTTAATCTTGACTTTTTGCTTCAAAAGGATTATACTATTATTAGCACTCAAAGGTGGAGAGTGCTAATAATTTTACTGGAGATGTTGAAAAATGGAAACTAAACAATTCAAGGCTGAATCACAGAAACTTCTTGATATGATGATTCACTCAATCTACACACATAAGGAAATTTTCCTCCGTGAACTTATTTCAAATGCAAGTGACGCTATAGACAAGCTTTATTTCAAGTCTCTTACAGATGACAAAGTGGGTCTTAACAAGCAGGATTTCGCAATCTGGATTTCTGCTGATAAGGAAAATAACACTCTCAAGATTACTGATAACGGTATCGGCATGACTGCTGAAGAACTTGAAAACAATCTGGGTACAATTGCAAGCAGTGGCTCACTTAAATTCAAGAGTGAAAACAATCTTACAGAAGAAAGTCAGATTATCGGACAGTTTGGTGTCGGATTCTATTCTGCATTTATGGTTGCAAAGAAAGTTACTGTAATTTCCAAAGCTTATGGCTCTGATACGGCTTATAAGTGGGAGTCGGAAGGCGTTGACGGCTACACAATTTCTGAAACTGAAAAAGAAAGCGTGGGAACAGAAATCACTCTTGAACTTATTGAAGATACAGAGGACGAGAAATACAGCGAGTTCCTTGACACATACCGCATAAAAGGTCTTATCAGCAAGTATTCTGATTATATCCGTTTCCCTATTAAAATGGAAGTTACTCACAGCAGACCTGTTGAACAGACCGAAGAAGAAAAAAGTGCAGGAAAAGCACCTGAATATGAAGAATATACCGAAGTTGAAACTCTCAACAGCATGATTCCACTTTGGAAGAAAAGCAAGTCTGAACTTAAAGAAGAAGATTACAAGCATTTCTATACAGAAAAGTTCTATGATTACAATGACCCTCTGAAATATTCTCATGTAATAAATGAGGGTATGCCAAGCTATAATGCACTCTTGTATATTCCGTCGAAAGCTCCGTTTGATTTCTATTCAAAAGAGTATGAAAAAGGTTTACAGCTTTATTCAAACGGCGTATTAATCATGGAAAAATGTGCTGATTTGCTCCCTGATTATTTCGGATTTGTAAAGGGTCTTGTTGACAGTGAGGACTTATCGCTCAATATTTCCCGTGAAATGCTCCAGCACGACAGACAGCTGAAAGTTATTGCAAAGAGTATTGAAAAAACTGTCAGCAATGAACTCAAAGATATGATTAAAAATGAACGTGAAAAATATGAGGAGTTTTGGAAAGCTTTTGGTTTACAGCTTAAATTCGGTGTATACAGCGACTATGGCATGAACAAGGACAAGTTGCAGGATTTACTCCTTTTCACATCATCAAACGGAAAACTTGTTACACTTGACGAATACGTTACAGCTATGAGCGAGGAGCAGAAGTATATATACTATGCTACTGGCGAAAGCATTGCACGTATTGAACAGCTTCCGCAGACTGAACTTGTAAAAGACAAGGGATTTGAAATTCTCTATCTTACAGATAATGTTGACGAGTTTGCAATAAAAACTCTCATGAAGTACAAGGAAAAAGAGTTCAGAAATGTATCTGCTGATGATTTAGGTATCGAAGATTCAAAGAGTGAAGAAGAAGTCAAGGCAAAAGAAGAAGAAAATGCTGATATGCTTAAAGATATGGCTGAATTAATCGGCGAAGAAAAGGTTGCAAAGGTTATTATTTCAAAGCGTCTTAAGTCTCACCCTGTATGCCTTACAAGTGAGGGTGAAATTACTCTTGAAATGGAAAAGGTGCTTAACTCCATGCCTGGCGACCAGAAAGTAAAGGCAAAGAGAGTTCTTGAAATCAATCCCGAACATGAAATTTTCGGAAAACTCCAGTCCGTTTCAGATTCAGGCGATAAGGACAAGCTTGCTAAATATGCAAATCTTCTCTACACTCAGGCACTTCTTATTGAAGGTATGCCTGTTGAAAATCCTGTTGAATTTTCTAACATGATTTGTGAATTGATGTAAAAAATAAAGGGAGCATTTCATTTTCTGAATGCTCCCATATTATTTTTGTTACTATCAGCCGAGTACAACTGTTATTTCATTTGTATCAGCGAGTTTGTCAGCAGAAATATAGTTTCCGTCGAGTTTTTCGCCGTTAAGAGTGATTTCTTTTACACCGCTTTGAACGTGTGCAGAATTGTCAAATGTGATGTTGAGTTTTTTGTTGCGGAAGTTCTTTTCAATTCTGAATCCGTCCCATGATGCAGGAATTGACGGTGCAATTTTAAGTCCGTCAGCATCTGGACGCATACCGCATATACCCTCAACACAGCCTACCATGACTGTAGATGCCGTACCTGTAAGCCAGTGAACGTGTGAACGACCCTCAAATGGTGATGCTTTTGATTCGGTAAACTGTCCGTGTACGTAAGGCTCCATTACACGGATTTCAGCCTTTTCATTCATTGATGCAGGTGAACTTTCCATGAAGTATTCAAATGCTCTGTCACCGTTGCCCATAAGTGCTTCGGCAAGAATAAGCCAGCCCTGTGACTGTGAGAATATACCGCCGTTTTCCTTTGTATCGTCGTTGAAAATATGCATCAATGCACCATCGAAATAGTGGTCTTTGTATGGTGGTTCAAGAAGTTTTGCACCATATGGAGTATTAAGGATATTATGTACACTGTCCATAGCTTTTTCAGCCTGTTCAGGTTTTGCAAATCCTGAAATAACGCTCCATGACTGTGGATTCAGCCACATATTAGCTTCAGGGTCTTTCTTTGCACCAACTATAACGCCGTCTTCACGGATACCACGGATAAATCTGTCTTCGTCCCAGCATTTTTCAAGTGATTCAGCAAGTTTTGCCTGTACACCGTTTATATAGTTGATATAGACTGTATCGTCTTTTGATTCTGCCATATCTTTTATTACATTCATGGCATAGTATAACTGAAATGCGACAAATGTAGACTCACCCTTTGCACCAAGTCTGAGACAGTCATTCCAGTCAGCGTGTAAACCTGCCGGCATATCATGTACACCAATATGCTCCATTGAAAAACGGATTGCGTTTTTGAGGTGGTCGTATACTGTAGCTTCTCCGCCGTTGGCATATACTATAACTTCATCTAAAAATGCCTTGTTTCCGCTTTCACCGATATACTTGACAATAGTCGGGAAAAGCCAGAGTGCATCATCTGCACGATATGAGGGGTGACCTGTTTCCTTTACGTATTCAGGGTCATCAGGAGTATTTTCGTGACCTGCATTGTGATTGAACTTTACAAGCGGAAGTCCGCCGCCGTTATCAACCTGTGCAGAAAGCATAAATCTGATTTTTTCAGCAGCCATTTCAGGATTGAGATGTATAATGCCCTGAATATCCTGAACTGTATCACGATAGCCGTAACCGTTGCGAAGTCCGCAGTATACAAAAGAAGCTGCTCTTGACCATATAAATGTGATAAAGCACTGATAAGCGTTCCATACATTTATCATGTTGTTGAACTCTGCCGATGGTGTTTCAACCTTGAAATTTGAAAGCTGTGTATGCCAGTAGTTTTTGAGTTCTGCAATTTCTGCATCAACTTTTCCAGCAGTCTTGTATTCATTGAGAATAGCTGTAGCCTGCATATTGTCACGCTGTCCGACAATGTATATAAATTCTCTTGTTTCGCCCGGAGCAAGAGTTATATCACTCTGCAAAGCTCCGCATGAATTGGAATTGTAGTTCAAGCCATTATTGCATCTGCCTGATTCAACTGCAATAGGATTTGAATATGTTCTGTAAGCACCGATAAAATCGCTTAATGAGCCGTTGTATGCAGAAATATCAGCACCAACCATTCCAAAGAAGCGTTCCTGATGATTTGAGCCTGTTTCGTCTCTGCCGTCATTTTCGTTGATATGCTGTACAATTTTGTTTTCCTCAAAGCTTGTACGGGAAATGAAAAGTGTGTACTGTAAGTTTACCTGGTCCTGCTCGTAGTTGTTTTCATTGGTGAACTCGCAGAAGCCGTATACTGATAATTTGCGTTCTTTATCACTGTTGTTTGTGATTTTTGCTCTCCATACTTCATAAGTCTTGCCATATGGCACATAGTAAGTTACTTCCGAGCCGATTTCTCTGTATTCAGCAGAAATTACAGTGTAGGCTGTACCGTGGCGGCACTCTGATTTATACTTGTCAAGAGGCTTGCCTACAGGCTGCCATGATGCTGACCAATAGTCGCCGTCTGAATTGTCACGGATATAGATATAGCGTCCGGGAAGCGCCATATCGGAATTGAAACGGTAACGCAGAATACGTCCGTTTGCACCTGATTTCACAAAGCTGTAGCCTGCGGCATTGTTTGAAATCATAGCACCGTATTCGGGGTCACCAAGATAGTTTGCCCAAGGAGCAGGCGTTGCAGGATTTGTAATCACATACTCCTTGTTTTCGAGGTCGAAATGTCCATAGTTCATAATTTTTTCTCCTTACGTATTTTTTCAAAGGCATATAATTAATTATATCATATTCTGTTAAATTCTGCAATAGTTTTGCAGATTATTTTTTATATTTAATCAGTATATTCCGAAAACTGAAAACAATCAATACAACAGCCTGCATTGTGCAGTTTAAGAATAATATTATTGAAATACCAGCCTATATCAGTAATATTGTTGCTGTCACTGACAGTTTGCCTGTTAATATCCAGAGATAATATAATTTCAGTTGTTGTTTCAGCCAACAGTGAAATCCCAATATCCGAATGTTCATAAAAAAGATTGACACCAACTTTTTCGGAATTATTCTGTTTCTGCAATATCAGTTCCGTTAAATCACTGTCACTCATTATTGAAGTCTGCCAGTTATATTGGTCATTGTCTCCCAATGGCAGAAATTCGGTAAGATTATTTTTATTGCGGACTTTCCAGCCTGTTTTCCTGAATATTTCTATAATATCGGCTATATTTCGGGAATATCTTCTGCAATCAAGTACTATCATAGCCTCTCTTGACAAAATACTTCAACTCCTTCTGTCTTCATTGAAGATTACGAAAAATCAAGGTTCATCAATGTATATTCGCTGTCGGGATTTACTTTTTCCATAAAATACTGTACTTTATCGGGATAGTGTTCTTTTAGGAACAGCAGAAGATTATTTCCCTTGAATACAATATCGCAGTTTGCACAGTAGCTCATTTTAATGTTTTCAGCGTAGGGAACTTCATTTTTTTCTGCCATATGCCATATTTTCAATACTGCGTCAATTCCCATATCTATCACGGCATTTTCCAGTCCTTCGCCTTTTATCTTCACAAATCTTGTTGCAGGTAAATCAAAGCCACATTCATGAAGTATTTCCAAATCAGATTCAAATGTATCCATAATATTGCTCCTTTCAAGTTATATTGCAAGTATTATACCGATGATAATACATACAATGCAGAATATTGTACCGCTGTCGATTTTTGTGAAATAATAGAAACCTTTGCGTGGTTGGTTTCCGCTATGTGCATACTCGTTTGTAAGATAATTTACTTTGTTCCATATTTCTTCGCTGAAAAGTTCAGTACGGTTTTTTATGTAATTTTCGTTATCCGACAAAAACAACTGTACAATCGGTGTAAAATCAACATATCTGTTATAATAATTTGAGCCGATATTAATAT
>CAMWKY010000054.1 GCA_947174965.1 uncultured Ruminococcus sp.
GTATAAACCTATTGGTTTTATCTAAAACAAAGGGCTGTTTGCCTAAGCAAACAGCCTTTTGATGTAGAGGTAATAAATATTATGATACTTTTTTCATGCCAATTTTATCAAGCCAGTTTACAATATTTTCTTCGGAACTCGCCATAACAGTTCTTGAAATGGTCAGACCGTCTGTTCTGACATTTGCATTCGGTTCAAGTTCCGCAATTTCCTGAACAGAACCGGAAAATCCACTGCCGCCATGACTGTTAAAAGGAATGATTGTCTTTCCGCTGAAATCGTACTCCTCAAAAAAGCTGTACATCATCTGCGGCATATCATACCACCATACAGGATAGCCAACAAAAATCGTATCATACTGGTCAAGATTTTCAATATGATTTAAAAGCTCAGGGAGTACGCCGTTTTCCTGCTCATTCAAAGCACGGTCTGCAACTGTACCAAAATCATTTCCATAGCTTTCTAAAGGCTGAATTTCAAATACATCTGCATCTGTATTTTTTTCAATGATTTTCGCCATATATTCTACAGAACCGTATAATTCGCCGTCAACGATCACACGGCTTGCACTTGTATTTGCGTCTGTACCGTCTGGCAAAGGATATGAAAGATATGCGATCAATGTTTTATTAGAAGTTACTGGCTTTGTCAAATCAAGTCCCTTCGCCCATTTCTTTACATCTTCTTCAGAGGAACGGCTTGTAAAACGTATTCCGTCAAGCCAGTTTCCTGTGTCTGCCATTGTTTCAAGTTTCGTTCCGCTTTCTCCTAAAGGTGAACTCATTGAGGTACAGAACGGGATAACATTCTTTCCTGTAAAATCATTTTCAGTGACAAAATCATTGACAACCCATGAAGCCTCCTGCCACCAAATCGGATAACCGATAAATATATTATCATATGTATCAAAATTATTCGGTGCAGTCTGAACAAGCTCAACGTGTACATTACTGAGGTCATTATGTTCCTGAACAACCCGGCTGTTGGAATCTGTCCAGTCTAAATCCGCATCAGTATACTCATTTACAGGCGTTATCACAAATACATCCGCATTCATTTCTTCTGCAATATAATCTGCAATTCTTTTTGTTGTACCGCTTGCAGAATAGTACGCAACAAGATTTTTCGGAGAATCATCTTCATTATTTTTCTGATAACCTAAATTTGCTATCCATTCAGCGATTACATCTCTTGATGTGGAAACTGTTCCTCTTGAAAGGCTCAGTCCCTCAGTGCTGACTTCTGCATTGGGTTCAAGTTCTGCGATTGATTGTACTGTTTGTGAAAATCCGCTTCCGCCGTGGCTGTTAAATGGAATGATAGTTTTACCTGATAAATCATATTCATCAAAGAATGAATACAGCGCCATTGGCATATCACCCCACCAGTTCGGATAACCTACAAAAATAGTATCATATTGGTCTATGTTATCTATATGAGCTGCAAGTTCCGGACGGAATCCTGATTCTTTTTCATCCGATGCCTGATTAGTAACATCACGATATTCTGTAGGATATTCCTGTACTGTCTGAATTTCAAACAAGTCTGCTCCTGTTTCTTCCTGAATCACCTTAGCCATATATTCCGTTGTACCATAAGGCTCTCCGTCAACGATCACACGGCTTGCACTTGCTGATGCGTCCGTACCGTCGGGCAGAACAAGAGAATAATATACAACCAGTGTTTTGCTCTGATGCATTGATTTCAGACATTCTCTCCTCATAAGACAAAGGTCAAAAACATCCCATACTCCGTCATCATTTAAATCATAGTCTTTACCTCTTAAATCAGGAGTTTCTCTTGCAAGCAAAAAATCCTGTAGATTTCTTAAATCTTCAATTGTGTAGCTCGTTTTTTCAGTTTTGGTATCAGCATGAACAGATTTAAAACCGTTCAAAGTCAAACACATGACTGCCGTTACGATACCTGCCAGCAATCTTTTTCCTTTCATTTTGAAATAGACCTCCTACTTTTTATTGATAGTTTTTAAGATCTTCATTATATAGTAGCCCATTATTGAAAACAAGCCCATAACCGATATATAATCCAACAAAACCATATATAGAGATTCATTTACATCAAAAAATGCAAAGTGAATTTTCATGAGCATATAAGAACCGATTTCACGTTTTTGGAATGCATAGATGCCATATGCTGCAATTCCTGCTGATAATATTCTCAGTATGGAAGTTCTTAAAACCGATTTATTTTTAGTAAACTTTTTGGCGATACCAAGAAATATATCCCAATGAAAACCGAAGTGCAGGCTCATTAATGCAAATCCCCAGTAAGAACAAAGCATATGAAGATTTCTTGCAAGTGCATAATTACGACTGAATGAAAAATTATCAAAAACGTAACGTGAAAGCGTGACCCCACTGTATGCAAGTCCGATAATCATAAGCAGTATCAAAACATTCACGATGATTTTTATAATGCGTGAAATTGTATACTTATTCCGAAATAAGTTTTTTATCCATTGATAATTCAGACTATGATGTAATATGAACAGAATAAAAATTCCGATTCCCAACCATTCATGAAGTTTTTCTCCAACAAGCATATATGCCATTAAAAGCGGCATTGCTGCAAGCATTAAAACATCTGTTATTATTTTACATATCAATTTTTTTGACATATTTTCACTTCTTTTTCTCAACGTGTGAGCCATAGGCATGAGATAAACCCATACACCCCATACCTACAGCCGAAATCGTCAAGTCTTTCAAATGGCGATATTTCATTGATTTGTCCCACTTACATTAAATGTAATTCATGTGCAGAATAAATTACACTTTCTTTACATTTTCAGTATAACACAAAAGGGACTTCCTGAGAAGTCCCGATTAGTTATGCAGTATAAACCTTTAGGTTATATCTTTGATTTCCTTAACAGCATCTAAAAATCTTTTTACGGTTTCCGATGGTTTCGGAGAATGGAGAAGCCCAAATTGTATTGTATAGTCCCAGTCCACTGGCAGAACCTTTAATAATGGGTGAACATTTGCCCAGCTATCAATGCACATCAGCAAATCGTTACTGTTCTCACATTGATTAAAAATACTCAGATTAATGAAATCAAAATCAATTACATGAATTTGCGGGTGATTTTCTGTAATATCATCACGAATTTTATCAGTACATTCATTCCAGCCACGCTTGATTAGCATAAAATTTCTGTTGTATAAATCAGATACGGAAAGGCTGTTTTTCTGAGATAGTTCATTATAAATAGATACGGCACATCGGATTGGCTCATAGGACAGCCGCAATCCTGCACATTTTCTGCTTTCAAGAAAATTATCATCAAAAGCACCTGCCACTATATCAATATTTTTTCCGAGGTTTTTCAGAATTTCTCTTGCGTTTTCAGGTGTATTCTCAAACGGCACAAGCTGAAATTTAATATCTGGACAAATTTCATGAATGCTTGACCACATATCCATTAAAAATTGTCCCGGTGTCATAGGAGAAGTACCGATTCTGATAACAGCTTCTTCTTTCTGCATGGCATTTCTTGCACGATTAACGGATTCATGGCAGTACCCGATAATATATTTTGCATCATGATATAAAGATTTTCCTGCATCTGTCAGGATAAGACCTCTATGAGTACGAACAAATAATTGCAGATCAAGAGAGGATTCCAGAAGATTTATCTGTTTAATGACCGCCGGTGGAGAGATATACAACTCCTCCGCCGCCTTGTTAAAGCTGCCACAGTCAGCTACTTTTATAAACGTTTCCAGTTGGGGATTATACATAATGACACCGCCTTTCAAGTTATTGTCAGTATCATTATATCATGAATTTGAAAACTTTTCAAGTATGAACCGAAAGGTTTCAACTGATTATCACAATTATTTTTTTACCTTGTTAAACAGCCACCCCATAATTTCCTCATCTGACGAAAAGGCATTCCCTCCGCCGTGTTGGTCACGATATCCACGTTCAGTGAAATATTCATCAGATTTCACATCAAGAACAAGAATATCATTTATTTCGCTGTCTGATAGTCCCTGTTCCGTATACAATTCATAAAGTTCATTATAAGCGTTTTTCATATAATTAGAGCCGTAGTAACTGTCATCCTCACCGATTGCCATATAAACAGGAGTACAAGAATCGGCAAGAATATTCAGATTGCCGTCCCATTTTGAGCTTGTCATCAGATATGCACTGAATAGTTCGGGAGACTTCCCCATGACAATTGAACCTGTTTCTCCGCCGCCTGAAAATCCATGCAAATAAACCCGGCTTTTGTCGATATTGTAATGTGATAGAAAATATTCCGTCAGCTCTATTGCCATATTTGCAGAAGTTTCACCCCAGTCGTTAAGCTGTGTTGAAATGATAATCATTTTATCATTGTACTTTTTCGCTTCAAAGGGAAAACCTTCTACAAGATTAGCGCCTACTCCCTGAAAATACAATCCCTCCCAGCCGGGAAGTGTTATAAATAATGCATAAGGTTCAGAACCGTCATAACTTTTGGGAATGTAACTGCTGAAATGAATATCTCCCTGTGAATCAGAATGAAGCACGTTATCAACAATAAAATCATCTCTTATCTGATCACCAAACTCTATTTTGTTTGACTGCTGATTGATAAATTCCCTTTTCATCAGACATAAATCAAACACGTCCCATCTGTCATCACCGTTTAAATCGTAGTCTTTTCCTCTTAAATCAGTTGTTTCTCTGGCAAGAAGAAAATCCTGCAAATTTTTCAAATCATCAATATTATAGGTGTTTTTTGCCGATACCGTTCCGCCAAACGCAAGCATTCCTATTGCGGAAATTAATATTACCGCCATAATACTTTTTTTCATTTTCTCACTCCTATTCAAAAAGCTGTCTGCACTTATTCATACAGACAGCTTTTTACTTTATCAGATTTTTACCAGTTTTTCTTCTCCTTAGAGCTGTCATGCTGGTGTTTTCGTTCCTCCACCATTTTTGCAAACCACTCTACCATTGCAGGATCATAATGTGAGAAGAAAGAACTCGTCTGGGTATCAAGTGCTGCAATAGCTGCCATATCCTCATCATTAAGAGCAAAATCGAATACATTGAAATTCTGTTCCATGCGTTCAATATGTGTGGATTTCGGCAGAACGACAACGCCTCTCTGAATATTCCAGCGGAGCATTACCTGAGCAGGAGTTTTGCCATATTTTTCGCCAATTGCAGTTAAAACAGGATTTTCAAAAAGTCCTCCTCTGCCTTCGCCGAATGGAGCCCATGCTTCGATCTGAACTTCATATTTATCCATCCACTTTTTAGCTTCTGTCTGCTGATTGAGGACATGAGTTTCCACCTGATTTACCATAGGAACAATATCAGCAAAATTTGCAATATCAACAAGTCTGTCGGGATAGAAATTTGATACTCCGATCGCTTTCAGAATACCCTCATTATAAAGTTCCTCTAAAGCACGATAAGCACCGTAATAATCGCTGAAAGGCTGGTGCAGAAGCATGAGGTCAATATATTCTGTCTGTAATTTACGCATGGATTCATAGACAGATTTTTTTGTTTCCTCATAACCGTAATGCTCCACCCATACCTTTGTTGTCAGAAAAATTTCCTCTCTCGGAACACCTGATTTCACAATGGCATTGCCTACTTCTTCTTCATTAAAGTAGCTTTGCGCCGTGTCGATAAGACGATAACCTGTTTTCAGTGCATCAAGAACGCATCTCTCGCACTCATCTTTTGTGACCTGATAAACACCATAGCCAAGTATCGGCATTTTCAGACCGTTGTTAAGCTGTACATATTCCATAATAGCAACCTCCTGTGTTGTTGGTAATTATATTATAACCTGTTTTTGTATGTTTGTGAAGTTCCGATTAGTTTATCAGTAATAAGCCAAGGGTTTACAGACCAAGTGAATTTACCCATGCCTTAACATCATCTTCTGCCACACCAGACCGAAAACGTTCACCATCTATCCAATTTCCAGTTCCTGCCATATCGGCAAGAAGTGTACCGCTTTCTCCAAGTCCAGAACTTGACGAAGTACAGAACGGAATTACTGTTTTATCGGTGAAGTCATTTCCTTTAACAAAATTGTCTACTACCCATGCAGCTTCACCCCACCATATCGGATATCCGATAAAAACTGTGTCATACGAATCCCAACCAGCTACTTCTGTCGATACAAGTTCCACATTTCTTGATTCCGGATTTTCATGCTCATAGCAAACACGGCTATCGGGGGTTGTCCAATCTAAATCGTCATCAGAATAAACATTAACAGGCTCGATTTCAAATAAATCGCCGCTTGTTTCATCAGCAATATATTCTGCAACTTTTTTTGTATAACCCGATGCGGAGTAATAAACAACAAGTGTTTTGCCGTTCATACTATCTGTGACAGGATCTTCCGAGTTTTCAGATAATTCGGATTTGTTTTCTGAAATTTCAGATGTTGTTTGAGGTTCAGTAATTTCAGTGATGGAATTTTCAGATAGTGATTCAGATGAATTACTGTCACCGCAGGCAGTAAAGCTCATGATACACATAAATCCTGTTAATAATGCGATAGTTCTTTTCATACTCATTCTCCCTTATTTACTGTAAATTTTCTTGCCCATTCTTTGATTTTACTTTCAGAATCTGCAACATCACTTCCTCGCACTGAAATTGCATCGTTTGAAAGAATTTCAGAGTTTGGCGCAAGATTTGAAATTGTATCAAGACTTCCTGCACCGTTTGAACTTCCGTTATGCGAGAAAAACGGAATTATTGTTTTTCCTGATAAATCATATTCTTCGAGGAAAGTCCAGACAGGCATAGGCAAGTCATACCACCAAACAGGAAATCCGATATAGATTACATCGTACTTTTCCATTATTTCCTTGTCAATGTGTTCTGAAACAGCAGGACGGATTCCGTTATCAAGTTCATTTTTAGCACGATCAGCACAGGGATCAAATTTTTCTCCATAAGATTCTTCCGGAACGATTCTGAAAATATCACCGCCGGTTTCTTCGGCTATCCACCTTGACATTTGCTGAACGTTGCCGGACCATGAAAAATAAGCAACAAGAACATTGCTTTCACCGCTTACAGGAGCTTCCGGCTCATTATCAATTCCTCCTTTGCGTGTGCCTTTCAGTACCATTACAACAATTACCGCAGCAATAAGTATAACAATCATGGCAGCACAAATGATAATTACTTTTTTCTTCTTCATAAAAACACCTCTTGTTAATTTTCTTTTGTGACTATATTATATCACTGAAATTCACAAATGAGAAGTTTCAATTAGTTTATCAGTGATAAGCCAAAGGTTTACAGTCATTAACAAATATGAACTTCTCTTTTTATAGATAATGTGATACAATTAAAGTACAATATTAAACCGAAAGGAAAATTATTATGAGTAAAAAGGTTTTAATTTTATCAGGAAGTCCCAGAAAGGATGGAAACTCTGACATTATTTGTAATGAGTTCATGCGTGGAGCTTTGGAAAGCGGAAATGAGGTCGAAAAAATTCGTGTCGCTGAGAAGAAAATAGGTTTTTGCCGTGCCTGCTATTATTGCAGACAGAGTGAGGGCGTATGCGCTGTTAAGGACGATATGGCTGAGGTTCTTCAGAAAATGATTGATGCCGATGTTATCGTTCTTGCAAGTCCTGTTTACTTTTATTCCATTGACGCTCAGCTTAAAGCCCTGATTGACCGTACTGTTGCAAGATGGCTTGAAGTTCATGATAAGGAATTCTACTACATTGCAACTATGGCAGATGAGGAAATTTCTTCTGCTGATACGACGATTGCCTGTTTCAGAGGTTATGCTGACTGCGTGAAGGGCGCAAAAGAAATGGGTGTGATTTGTGGCGCAGGCGTTTATGAAAAAGGCGAAATAAAAAATACTCCTTTTATGGCACAAGCCTATGAAATGGGCAAATCGGTAAAATGACCATGAAAAAAATTCTTTCAATAATTATGTCAGGATTTTTAATGGTTTCAACTTCATGCGGAGTGACTCCTGAAACTTCACAAAAATCATCTGTTAGTATTTCAAATACATCAAATCAATTTGCAAATATTAACACAACTGTCGGCGAGGTAATTTCCAACCCTGCATTTAAAGATTTCGGACGGCTTTTGTTTCCTGTTGACCGCACCGTGACAGACGATATGACACTTGCGGAAATCAGCACAAGCCGTGTATATACATGGTATAATAATATTCAGTCCGACAAAACAGTGGAAATTATAAATACACTTGCGGAACGTGCAGAAAATGGACAGCAGATTTTTTATTCTATTTACAGCGAAGAAGAAATGCAGGCAGATGAATCCAAAAGAGATACCGGATTATTCTTTTTTAAAGGTGAAGCAGGTGCAAAGTTCAGTATCATGAATGCAGGAGGCGGATTTGCTTATGTTGGTGCAATGCACGATAGTTTTCCTCATGCGTTGGAAGTTTCAAAAATGGGGTATAACGCATTTGCATTAATCTATCGTCCTGATGATCCGTATAATGACCTTGCAAAAGCAATTGAATTTATTTATGACCATGCCGAAGAACTGGAAGTTGATACAGACTATTATTCACTTTGGGGTGGCTCTGCCGGTGCAAGAATGGCTGCAACTCTCGGTAATACCGATAATCTCACTGCCTTAACACAAAGAAAAGATATTAAGCAGGCGGGTGCAGTAATTATGCAGTACACAGGATATAACAGTGTATCTTCAAGTGATGCTCCGACATACGCTTGTGTTGGCACAAGCGACGGTATTGCCAATTACAAAACAATGCAGAATCGTCTTGAAATGCTTGAAAGTTATGGTATTGCCACTGAATTTCACGCTTACGAGGGATTACCACATGGTTTTGGTATTGGAAAAGGAACAAATGCAGATGGTTGGATATATGATGCTGTAAGTTTCTGGGAAAATCAAATGTATGATGATAACATTCCAGAACATCGTCAGCTCGCAAATTTACAGGATTTTCTTCTTACCCGTACAACAAATGCACATGGAAACGATTATGATTTGAACGGTGACGATGTTTGGGATGTATTTGATTTATGCCTTATGAGAAGGCGCTATCTTTCGCAAAACAAGCCTGTTCCCGATAAAATCAATGAAATACCGCAGGGTTACTATACTACTGCCGATGAACAGGGTAAATTGGAAGAACTGTATTATGATACCTATGAATCCATGACTTACGATGAAAAAAATCAGATACTCAATAAACGTGCTATCGTATATTTACCTTATGGATATTCTGAAAGCAAAGAATACGATGTATTTTATCTGATGCACGGCGGTTGGGGCAACGAAACAACAACACTTGGTACACCGCAAAATCCGTCTGCATTTAAAAATGTTCTCGATAATGCAATTCAGAACGGCGAAATGAAACCAATGATTATTGTGTGTCCTACATATAACAATACAAGTAGTCAGGATAGTGCCGATTTTAGTCTTGCATTGAATCTGAATAGAAATTACCATAATGAACTAATCAATGATTTAATTCCTGCTGTTGAATCAAAATACAGTACATACGCTAAGAATACAACTCCCGATGAACTGAGAAATTCTCGTGAACATCGTGGATTCGGCGGATTTTCAATGGGTTCTGTAGCAACATGGAGAACGTTTCAGAACTGCCTTGATTACTTCAAGTATTTTTTGCCTATGAGCTGCGGAACATCTCTTGATGATGACAATATCTGGGCTGCTGCTGAAAAATATAATCAAGATGACTATTTTGTTTTTATGATGACTGGTACAGACGATTTTGCATACAGCTATGTAAACCGAAGAAGCGATAAAATGCGCAATTCTGATTATTTTAAAGAAATGACAGATGCAACAAACGGCAATTTTTTGTATCTTATAAAAGAGGGATACTCCCATAATGGTTTAGCAGCAAATGAATATACCTATAACGGACTTTGCTGGTTTTGGGAATAAAAAGATGGTATAATAGATAAAAATTGTATGAATTCATGAAATACAAACAGTTTGACAACTTCATAAATGCTGATTGTATGTTGATTTAAGCATGATTTTTCGCTAAAATAGGTGGATGACTAAGCATATGATCTACCACAGAGATAATGGGTGATATTTATCAAATGATCAACTTTGAATCCAATGGATTCAAAGTTCCCGACAAATAGAAAGGACGGTCACACTGATCGTCCTTTCTGTGTACATCAAACAAGATGATAGTGCAGAAATTGTACATACTGACAAAATTTTCAAAACCACTTGACTCTGACCTTACGTAATAGTTTATACTAAGTACATACACGGAAGGAGTGGTCAAAATGATGACTGTAAAAAAAGTTAGCGATCT
>CAMWKY010000055.1 GCA_947174965.1 uncultured Ruminococcus sp.
GTTTGTTACTAAATAATTCTATCATCTTTTTTTCTATTTGTCAAGAATATAATTTATCAGAAAGTCAGAAAATATTTTATCAGTTGATTTAACAAAACACTTGTTTTTCAGAAGTGACATATCAAAATCATCAGGTACAACAGCTTTATCCGCAATATCAAGCATTGTGCAATCCATAGAACTGTCGCCAGCTGAAATAATAATGTCGCTCCTGATAATATCATTCAGCTTTTTTACGGCATTTCCTTTGTTGAGATTTTCGGGGAAAAAATAAATCTTCTTTCCTGATAATTCAATTGTCATATCAACAGCTTCTGCCAGTTCAATTGCAGTTTTTTCTGCATCTGTATCATCTGCACAATATACATAAACATACGATTCGTCAATTATACGGCAATTCGTGAATCGCTTGTCATCTTTATATCTGCTGTAAACCTCTTTCAGCTGATTTGCAAGGCTGTCACTTCTTTCAATCAGATTCCAGTCATTTGTTATAGTACCATTATGAATAAGTGTTGCGCCGTTTGATGCAAGTGCATATTCGGGGATATAGCCATGCGGAAAATGTATGCGATTATACTGTTCAACAGAACGTGTTGTAACTGGAATAAAGCGGACTTTTTTCGTCATGGCAATAAAATTATTGTATACATATTGTGTCATAAATCCCTGCTCCATGTTCTTGTTTATTTCAACGCAGATATAGCCGTCCTCTTTCTTTTTGTACGAATAAATAAGCGTATTATCAAGGTCGCAGGCAAAAAATATATCCATAAAAAACTCCTTCAAATATCTGATAAATCTCTGATAAGTCCGCAAGATTTATAATGCTGTAGCGGATAAACTTCAACAGGAACATTTTTTTCTTTTGCAAGCTGATATATATGACCGAGGTTATTCTCATCATTCAGACTATGCACAAGTATCTTATAAGGCACACGCCGAAGCAGTACCCTTGTTGTTTCGCCTATACTTGGTTTCACAAAATTGATACTGCTGATATTGAACTCCTGACGGATTTTTTCAGCTTCCGCAAGTCCTGCATAAGTAAGCTGATTATCCGTGTCGGTGCTATAGGATTTTGTGAAGCTGAAATCCTGTTCTATGCGATTTATAAATTCATATGTCACATCTTTTTCAAGAAGTTCACTATAAAATGCACAACCATGAAAATCGTTTTCACCGATAATATCGGAGCGCAGAAAGGTCCTGCTAAGAAGTCCCGAAACAGTGGAATTAAGGCAGGAGCTTGCTATTAAAAAATCCTCATGAGTACCACATTTTTCAGCAGAATACGCAGAATCAGACAAAACAGCAAGGTCTTTTGCAACTTGCGGATAGTCTTTCAACGCCTGATTAAGAACACTCCTTATTGCTCCCTTGCCTGTCCAACCGTCTACAAACTGTATTCCTTTTGGATTGTGTCTTTCAATGATATAATCCATAGCATTTTTGTCAATTCCTCTGCCACGTATGATAGAGATTGTATAATGCGGAATTTTACAGCAATATCTCTGTTCCATATAATGCTTTATAAGTATTCCTATTGACGTTCCTGCCCTTGCAAGCGATATAAGTACAGTATCTCTGCCCTTGTCGCTCCATATTTTACTTGCAACTGCTCCGACTGCATCAGCTGTTACAGCAGAAAAACGCTCCAGAGCAAGCTTATATATAGTCATGTATTCAGGTGTCGGCTCATATTCAAGCGGTAACATCTCACTGTAATGTACTCCAGACTGAATTTTCGCTTCACGTTCTTTCGTTTCAAGAGGTGTAACAAGTCCTGTTATATCTTTCAGCAGGATTGTCACATCATCAGCTTTATAAGTTCCGAACATATTTTTACTCTCCCATGAAATAGTATCTTTTTTCTATACCGTGCTTTGCAAGTACAGCATCAAGCATAGCAAGGGCTTTCGGGTAGGGATTTTTTGCATCTGAAATGACAACAACTGCATCATATTCATGTATATTGTAGATATAGTTTACTCTTGCGGAATCATAAAAGCTTGCTATCTGAAATCCGTTTTTTATCGGGTAATCCTCTGCACTGTTAATGCAGATTGGACTTCTTGTTGTTGAGTGGCAGAACGTATTTATATTATAGCGTTCCGCAATCAGCTTTGCACAGCAAACAGACGGAAACATACATTCCTCCGTACCAATAAACAGAACATTTTCAAATGCCGAAAAATCAACACTTTCTGCAATCTGTTCCGCAATATTCCCGCATTTTACAATATAATCAAATATATTAGTAAAATATCGTGTATCGGGAAACACAATCCTTGAAAAATCAGGTATAACTTCAGATTCGTCAGTAATAGACGGTGCATACAGTTTACTGAAATTCCTTTTAAGCATTTCATCTGTCCAATGAACAGAAAAAAGACTTACAAAAAATATGTTGTTCTGCTCAAAAAATGCCGTTCTTTCAGGTGTAAGGCGATTTATTACTGAGCCTACAACAAACTTTATCTCCGCAAGTTCGGGGACTTCTGCCCTCATAGCCTGAATTATATTATACAGTGTTTTTCCTGTTGATATTTCGTCATCAACAAGTACAATTTCACTTATATTTTTAATATAATCAGCAATATTTCTGATACAGAGTTTCTGATTTACAGCGTGACTATGTTCCTCTTTAAAGCAGATGCAGTCGCTTTCGGGGATATAATCTTCTCTTGTTGTATTGATGTAAATACCGCCCAGTTTTGCCGAAACAACTACACCTATAGCTGTAGCTGTTTCAGCAAATCCGATAGTCAGATGTGCATCAGGATAACTCTGCTTGATTTTTATGCCAAGTTCGCTGAAAAGTTCCAATGCTTCATCTGGTTTTGTCGGAATGTGCTTTGCCTGAATTTTATTCACAAGAAGATATGAACGCTTTTTATTATTATATCTGCTTGCAATTTCTATAATCTCATTCAGATTTTTCATTGGCTCACCTCATTTATACCATATATCTCACCAAGAATAAGCATTTTTTCTGCCCATTTCTGATGCGTCTTTACCTCATTCATTCTGTTTCCGCTGATATTTCTGCTCACACCAAGTTTTTCCGTCCATGAAAGAATCTGCTTTGCATCTTCATAATCCTGTCGGCAAGGCTTCAGACTTTCATATATAACAGGCAGTTGTGACGGGTGAATAGCTGTTTTTCCGATAAATCCGTTAAGCCTGTCAAGTTCAAGCTCCTTTTCAAGTCCGGTTTTCCATTTATCGTCCGTACCGTTGTCGTAGTATTCCCATACAGCACCCGAAACAATGTAATCACCTGAAAAAACGTTCAGTATATTGACGAGAACATCTCTCACAACACCAACCTGATATATATTTTGATTGATATTTCTGCGAAGTCCGTACAGATTCAGAAAATCGTTACCGCCGACACGTATATTAAGAACATACTTTCCTGCATAGTCAATCTTCTGTTTCAGCATCTCAAGCTTTTCCTCACCGTTATATGCTGTAAACATAGGACTTTCAATAGTCGGCATTATATACATTGTCCTGTTGATTGAACTGTTGATTCTGTCCGTTATTTCAAGATACTTGTCGGCATTGTCAAGACTGAATTTAGGCAGGACAAATCCTGTAAGCAGTTCTGCATCATAACCAAGCATCTCATATACGTGCTGTAGATGTTCGGGCGTTCTCACTCTCACAAAAAGCAATGGCAGATTTTCTGTATTTCTTAAATCAGCCATTATTTTTTTCAGATTAATTTCTGCCTCGTCTAAAATATCATCTGTAATAGAATCCTCTAAACACAATGCAAGAGAAGTTATATTTTTTATCATATTTTCTTTGAGATGATGTACAATATTTCTGTCCGTTGCAGGAGTATACAGCAGTCCGCCGACTTTATAAGGCAAAAAATTATCCTCAATAATCATTCCAAATTCTCCCCTTTACACAAATCCGCACACACCAAAAAATGATGTGTGCGTTCTGTAATTATTTTTTACCTGTGAATAATTTTCTTATTAAATCAAGCGGAATTACTATAATCGCCAAAAGAATACATACAAGCCACTGCATTGGATTGAGTGCTGTAACGCTAAGGAAGTCACCGCCGAATGTTACGAAGATTAACTGTACTACAAAGATAGAGAACATAACAGCTAAAAAGCTCTTGTTTCTGCCGATACCGTTAAAGATATTGAGATGATTTGTTCTTGCGTTGAATCCGTTGAATGTTATAGCCATCATAAATGTTGCGAAAAGTGCGGATTTAAGAACAGTTTTATCCATTTCAACAAGGTCTTTATAGCTTTCTCCCACTATACCCAGCATTTCACGCATGAACGGGAAGAAAAGAATACCAAGACAAACAACTGTTATATACAATGCACTGATGAGAATTTCAATAAGCATATCCTTACTTATAATACTTGCTGAACGTGGAATCGGTTTTTCTTTCATGTACTCTTTAAGAGCTGGCTCACTTCCGAACGCAATAGCGGCAAGTGTGTCCATAGCAAGATTTATGAGAAGAAGCTGAATAACTGTAAGTGCTACATTTTCGCCAAGAAGCGGAGAAATAAAGCAGGTCAGAACAGCCGCAACGTTTACTGTGAGCTGGAATATGAGGAATTTACGTATACTCTTGAACATTGTACGTCCATAGAGAATAGCTTTTTCGATTGATGAGAAATTGTCGTCCATAATTGTTATATCGCCGGCATCTTTCGCTACTTCTGTACCACTTCCCATAGCAAAACCAACATCAGCCTTTTTAAGTGCAGGAGAATCGTTTACGCCGTCTCCGGTCATACCTACAACGTAGTTGAGTTCCTGCGCAACTCTTACAAGTCGGCTCTTATCCATAGGCAATGCACGTGCAACAACTCGAAGATTAGGCAGGATTGCTTTAAGTTCGTCATCTGATTTTTCAGCCATTTCAGCAGATGTCAAAACAACGTGTTCGGGACTTGTAAGAAGTCCTGCTTCTTTTGAGATTGCAGCAGCAGTTTCTTTTCTGTCACCTGTTACCATTACAACCTGAATACCTGCATTCTGTACTTCCTTGATTGCATCAGCAGCTTCTTTTCTTACATTGTCACGTATACTTAATACACAAAGAAGTGTAAGACCCTTGTTTTCGTCGTCGCCCTCAACCTTTGCAACACCAAGCAGACGCATTGAACGGCTTGCCTGTGCATCACTATATTCTGTAAGCTTTGCCTTGTCGGCATCTGTAAATTCGTGTACACTGCCGTTTTCGTCTGTAAAATGAGTACAGCGGTCAACAATTCTTTCAGCCGCACCCTTGACATATGTCATAGTTTTTCCGTCTGTATTTACTGTTACACTTGATGATTTCTTGTTTGAATCAAATGCACTGAAATTTACAACATTATTCTTGTTTACTGAATCTGCAACACCTGAATCAACAAGAAATTTCATCATTGCTCTGTCAGTGCTGTTTCCTCCGATAACTTCACCGTTGCTTGCTGTTGAACTGTTGTTCACACCTACACCGACAATCATATCATCAATCATTGGCTTCGGCAGTTTTGAAAGTGCGTCAAGAGTTTTTGCATTGCCAAGTGCAAGCTCTACAACAGAAAGTTTGCCCTCTGTAATTGTACCTGTCTTATCACTGAAAAGAATACTAAGACTTCCTGCTGTTTCAAGTCCGTTGATTTTTCTTACAAGTACATTATCTTTTGCCATTCTCAAACTCTGGAACGAAAGAAGAATTGATGTGAGCATCGGCAGACCCTCTGGAACTGCACATACAATAACTGTAACAGCTACAGTGATAGCATCAATTATAAGTCTAATCCATTCGCTTGCATTATCGGGAATATTTCCGCCGATAAGTGTCTTTGCAAGTACACCTGCTACAATACAGATAGCACCTACATATCCGAATGTTGAAATCTGCTTTGCAAGTTTACCAAGTTTAACCTGAAGCGGAGTTTCTCTTGTTTCCTCTTGAACTTCGAGTGCAAGCTTGCCAAAGAGTGTATTATCTCCGACAACCTTTACTTCAATATACGCCTCACCACTACATACAACAGTACCACGATAAACATAGTGCTTATTGAGGAGGTCGTTTATGTCATATGAATCACCCGGAATTTTCTCTGCTTCCTCTGTTTCACCGTTAAGGGCAGCCTGGTCTACTTTGATTTCACCCTCAACAATATTGCCGTCAGCAGCAATTTTATCGCCTGCCTGTAAAAATACAATATCACCAACAACAACGTCTGCAACATGAATTTCAACAAGCTGTCCGTCTCTGATTACTTTTGCCATTTCTTTTGCAAGTTCCTCTGCTTTAAGTGCAGATGCCTTGCCTTCCTGCTTGCTTTCGCTGACAGACGAAACACCGTTTGCAATCATAATCGCAATAAGAACTCCTGCCGGTTCATACCATTCTGCCTGTCCCATAATCCACAAGATTACCTGTACAACGAGAGCCACAAGAAGAATCATAATCATAGGGTCTTTGAATCCCTCTAAGATTTTTTTCCATAGTGGGTCAGTGGGAATTTCCGTGAGCGTATTTGCGCCATGCTGTTTACGGCTTTCCTCAACCTGTTCTGATGTTAAACCTTTTAACTTCATTTCCAATTTTACTCCTTTTTTATATACTTTAAACGAAAATCAGTCTTTTTTACCTGCTTTCCATTTAAGACCCCAGTTAAAAGCATTATCTGCATATACCTGATTTTTATAAAACTCAACAACTTTCTTTACAGTAAAATTGTCGCTGACGTTTTCAAGCAATGCAACTGCACAAAGCGTCAGGTTACTTCCATATTCGTCCATTTTCACGACTACTTCAGGACTTCCTGCACATTTTACCGTAACAACTCCGTCTGTTCCCTGCCAGTCTGCACTGCCATCATAAATAAAAGCATAAACAAGTATACGCTTTATCTCTGAAACCATTTCTGCATTTATACGGAGCGTTTCGCCGTCTGATGATGCACCCGTTCTGTCGTCACCGTCAAGCATTATATATGGTGGCTGATTCAGTGAGCCGAATCTATTTCCAAGTGCCTGAATAGTTCCCTTTGAACCGTCTTTCAGCTCATACAGACAGCCTAAATCCAAATCGACAGGCTTTGCCGTAAATCCCGTCTGTTGTTTCCAGTTGAGATTTATTGAAATTTCACCCTTAATATTATTTCCGCACTTCACAAGACTTATTTTCTGCCCTTTTTGCAGATTGATTTTCTGCGGTGGCGGAGTTGTTTCTGCTGTTTTTTCTGTAACTGGTTGTGGTGGAGAAAGATTAATGCTGTCTTTGCCATAAGATTTAATCAAATCATTGAAACCGTCATTGAATCCCATAGCAACCGCACTTATTCGCCATACATCTTTTTTATAGATTTCAGCCGTTACAACAGCTTTTTCCATTTTAAAATCAGTACCGCTCAGTTGAAAATCCAATGCACTGCTGTCATTCTGATAAATGCTGAATACATGAGAAACAATGTTTCTTATCAGTGAACCACCTTCAACAACGAAAGCAAATACAAGCTTGTTTATACTTTCTGGCAATTCTGAAAGACTGATTCTGAAATCAGCTGAATTTTCTGAACTGCTGTACATGATTTCGCTGTTATGTGATAATCTGCGATTATGAAAAATCACATAGTTTTCATCAGTGATTCTGTTATCTGAATCAACTCCGAAACAGAAAAAACTATATTTGTCAGAGCCGTCAACTTTCATTTTAACATTAAAAGCACTGTTGACATCAATGTGATTTTCCAGTTTATCACGCATACCACGCTGTAAATCCATAATAATCCCCTCTTTCTTATATCATATTTTTGTACCTGATTTCTTTCAGCCACTGCGGAAACTCATTCAATAGACGGCTGTACAATTCATTATTCGGAACTCTCCTGAAATCATCAAGAGAAAAGAAATTTGCATTGTCAACATATCTTCCTGTCATTGTGTCAAGCTCCTCAAGTACTCCGTATCTGTTTCCGCCGATACCGACAAACTGCCAGAAAATCGGCTTATCTGATACTTCTTTCAATATCTTCTTTACTTTATGCGGACTGTTAAACTCACCGTCTGTTACAAATATAACATATGCAGGCAGTCTTGTTCCGTTGTACTCCTTACATACGTCTTTCATAACATCAACCGCATTAGTGCCAAATCCAAGATTAGACATAAGATTTTTCCAATTTTTCGGAACAGCATATGTATAATTTCCGAGATTTACAGAGTCCATTCTCTGCGTACTTGAACCATAATACCAGAAATCAAGTTCACCGTCATCATCAAACTGTACAGCTAAAGGCAGAATCTTATTTACAATCTCCTGAACTGTACCATTTTCATATCTTCCGCTCATTGAACCTGATATATCCATAACAAGTGCAACTCTTGCAACAGTATCAAGAAGATTGCGTTTTTTCAACTCAACTGTAAGAGGTTTTGCAAGTGAAACAAGTTGTGGAGCTTTTTCAAGCTTTTTTTCAAGAGATACTTTTGCAGGCTGTTGAACAGGTGCAGGCGGTGGAGCTGACATATCCTCCTCACCGCCGTATGAACGAAGCAAATCACCCAGTCCACCGAAAAATCCTCTTGCAACTGCATTTATTCGCCATACTTCCTTGCGGTATATTTCAACTGTTATAATTGCTTTTTCTTTTGTAAAATCATTTCCACTCAACTGCAATGCAAGAACATTGTTTCCGTTCTGATTCAATGTGAACATATGAGAATTTATGTCGCCCATTGATGTATTGCCGTCAATACTTGCTGTAAATACAAGCTTATTTATATTCATGGGCAATAATGCAAGGTTTATTCTGAAATTTGCTGAATTTCCTGAACCACTGTAATTTATTTCACTGTTTGGTGATGATGTTTGATTGTAGAAAATCATATATCTGTCATCAGAAAGTTGGTCATTTGCATCAACTCCAAAACAACAGAAATCATAAGTATCTGCGCCATTTATGCTCATCTGAATATCAATTGTGCTGTTTATATTGATATATTTGTCAAGTCTGTCACGCATACCACGCTTTAAATCCATAAAAAACACCTCCGATTAATCTATAATATGAGTTTCATGCGGTCTTTCTGTCGGCTGTATAAGAACAGTTGTTTTAGCACTTCCATGCCATTCAAACATATAGCTTTCACCTGAATGTTGTCCGATAAGATTCCGCCATGATATATCAAGTTTTATTTCAGGGTCGGCATTTGTCCAGCATACAACAGCATCAGGGTCAACTGTAATTGTTGAGTTATTGTCCATATTGCTTAAAACAACAGGATTGCCGTCTGACAGAACAGCAACAAAAGATTCATTGCCCGTACCAGTCAGAACAGATGTGAACATACCTTTTTGGGAAATAAGACCCTGACCAAGAAATCTCACACTATAATCACACTGATTTGAAAATGCAAGCAGATTTTCGCTTTCAACATAAACACTTTCACCTGGCTGAAGATGATACACAACAACGTGTTGTTCCTGATTTGCATAGTATGTCACGCTGTCGCCCGAAAACTCAACTTTCATAAGCGGTAAATTTTCACCTGTAGCACGTCTTATAATCTGTCCGAATATAGCTTGTCCGATATTCTGTTGAGGTCCTAATATTACTTTTGTAAATTTGAAATTTCTTGCCCCGTTACATTCCCCCGCAATAAATGCACCCTGCTTTGTGAAAATACAGTCATTTCCGGTACATTTCACCATGAGACACAATTCATTAATAACCTGAAAATCTACCAAATAAATCACCCTTTCATTATTTAAGCTGGATTCCATACAGACCGCAGAAATCCGCTAAATCTTTTCTGTAGCCTGAACCTACTGCATAGAATTTCCATGAATCCTTATATCTATATAATTCCCCTATAACAAGAGATGTCACACTTTCTGGCAGATATTCGCCGTTATATCGTGCAATCTCCGTTCCGTTTC
Source organism: uncultured Ruminococcus sp. (assembly GCA_947174965.1). GTDB lineage: Bacteria > Bacillota > Clostridia > Oscillospirales > Ruminococcaceae > Ruminococcus. The sequence goes on from CAMWKY010000055.1 coordinate 9,935, forward strand.
CGTCCATTATTCTTGCGTATATATTTTTAACCATTGAAAAATCAAGCTTTCTTTGAAATGATTCATATATAGTAAGAC
>CAMWKY010000056.1 GCA_947174965.1 uncultured Ruminococcus sp.
TCAATATGTAGAATTTTTTTCAACATTTTTGTAGGTTATGGATAAAAACATATTATTGACAAATCGGGAATAAATGTGTAAAATATATCATATATTTAAGTAAAGGAATGATTTTTATGTTTCACCCATATGAAAGAGCTGTGTATTACTATGAAACCGACAAAATGGGCATTATGCACCATTCAAATTATCTGAGAATCTTTGAGGAAGCCCGTGTTGACTTTCTCAATCAAGCTGGTATGCCTTTTGAGGAAATAGAATCAAGAGGAATCGCCATGCCCGTACTCTCTGCATCATGCAGTTATAAATTCCCGCTTAAATTCAATGATGTGTTTTCTGTATATTTCATAATAGAAAAGTTCAATGGTGTTTCCATGAGCGTACTATATAAGGTATACAACAAAAAAACAGGAGAACTGTGTGCAGAGGGAACATCTTCCCACTGCTTTACAAACAGTGAACTTAAACCAATCAGAATAAAAAAACTGCACCACGATATTTATCAGATTTTTGACGATTATATGAAAAATCCGATAATAAAATAAATTTGCCTATTGTATTTTCTGAAAATTTATGTTATAATGTACTTACAAGCAAATTATAATTCTATGGAGGATAAACAAATGGCTATTACAGAAGCAGTTGAAAACTACCTTGAAACCATATTAATCCTGTCAAAAGCACAAGCAGATGTTCATGCAATTGATATATGCTCCTATCTTGGCTATTCAAGACCTACTGTCTCTATCATATTAAAAAAGATGAAAGACGAAAATCTTGTTGAAGTAAACAGCGACAATCATATCACGCTTACTGACATTGGCAAAGCTGTTGCAGAAAGAATATACGACCGCCATAATACTCTTTCCGCATTTTTTATGTTTCTGGGTGTGAAAAAAGACCAGGCATTAGAAGATGCCTGCAAAATTGAGCATGATTTATCAGACGAAACATACTTTCTTTTAAAGAAGCATTATTGTGAACTTACTGAAACTTCTTGATTTATCGGAGGATTTATGAATAACTTTGAAAATTTCAGAAAAAACTACCCCTCATTTATTTTCAGAAGCTATAATATATCAGAATCCGAAAATAATATTGATATTGATTTCGATTTTGAAATTGTTGGTCTTGCTGAATTTCACCCGAACTGGAGTTTTACAAAGCCTGAAAATTTCAGTGTAAAAAACGACATTACTTTTGAAAGACTTGCATTTTCTCTTGGTATGGCTGAACTTGTCAGCTATTGGAAAGCTACCTGTTCCCCTGATATTATTGTTGAATGCGGTGAACTCTCTTCGGAACAGATTGAATGGTGGAAAAAGCTATGGTTTATGGGACTTGGTGAGTTCTTTTACATGAATAATATCAAGACTGATATTGAAAATTTCGTTGATGTGAAATCTACAGGCAGATTCAATAATACAACCGAATCAAATCTTCCTGAATCAACAGGCTGTCTTGTACCGATTGGTGGCGGAAAAGACTCCGCACTTACTCTTGAAACTCTTACACAAGCAGGACTGAAATGCAGATGCTATGCCATAAACAAGCGTAATTCAATTACAGCTACTGTAATATCGGCAGGACTTCCTGAATCTGCTCTTATAACCGCAAAACGAAATTTTGACCGCTCACTTGTTGAACTCAACAAACAAGGCTTTCTGAACGGTCACACGCCGTTTTCGTCAATAGTTGCATTTTCTGCTGAAATTACCGCATACATCAACAGGCTGAAATATATCGTACTTTCAAATGAGGACAGCGCAAACGAAAGTACAGTTGCAGGACAGAATGTAAATCATCAATATTCAAAAAGCTTTGAATTTGAACAGGATTTTCATAATTATGAGGAAAAATATCTTCATACAGGGCAGTATTATTTCAGTTTTCTGCGTCCGCTTGCCGAATTTCAGATTGCCAAAATGTTCGTGAGCCACAAAAAATACTTGTCTGTTTTCAGAAGCTGTAATCTTGGAAGCAAGGTTTCGCCTGATATATGGTGCGGAGAGTGTCCGAAGTGCCTTTTCATCTGCCTTATTCTGTCACCGTTTTTAAGCCGTGACGAACTTACAGCAATTTTCGGCAAGGATTTACTCAATGATACATCAATGGAGCATTATTTTATTGAACTTATAGGCAAATCCGAACATAAACCATTTGAATGTGTGGGAAGTATTGATGAGGTTAATCTTGCTGTATCGCTTGCAATAAGAAATTATCTTGCTGAAAATCAGTCCATGCCGTTTCTGTTGCAGAAATATATTGATATGGGACTTTATTCGCCTGATACAATTGATGAACGCAACGAAAAAATCTGTCACGGATTCAGCGAAAATAACCTGCTCCCTGAACAGTTCAGAAGCGTACTAATTAAGGAAATGGAGAGACTTCTTTGAATAAATTTACTGAATATATAAAAAATTATACTGAAAATAAGTCCGTCTGTATTCTTGGATTCGGGCGTGAGGGAAAAGCAACTTACGAAATACTTTCAAAATACTGCTCACCTAAAAAAATTGCAGTTGCCGATATAAACAATATCGACAATCTGCCTGAATCTGTTGAACTGATATGCGGTGCGGATTATCAGAAATCACTTGATGATTTTGACATGGTATTCAAAAGTCCCGGAATTGTACTTGAAAAACAGCCGTCGGAACTGAAATGCCTGATTACTTCCGAAACACAAGTGTTTTTTGAGGTATACCGTGAGCAGATTATCGGCATCACTGGCACAAAGGGCAAAAGTACTGTCACTTCAATGATTTATCACATACTCAAAGAATCGGGCAAGGATTGCAGAATTGCGGGAAATATCGGTATACCCGTATTTGATATAGCCGAAAGCATGACCGATAAAACTACTGTTGTATGTGAGTTGTCGTGCCACCAGCTTGAATATATGACCGTTTCACCTGTTGATGCAGTATTCCTGAATCTTTTCGAGGAACATCTCGACCACTACGGCACCATGGAACGCTATTACAATGCAAAGAAAAATATCTATCTTCATCAGAAAAGAGACGACTGTCTGCTGATTAACAGTGACATTGCTCCTGATGAAAATTCGCCCGAACTTTTACAGTATATCTATGGAATATCCGCTGAAAATGCAGAAGCTGAAGTTTACGTCCATGACGGAATCGTTAAATGGGATTATCATGATGATTATATAATTCCGACTGATAAAATCAAGTTGCTTGGAGTTCACAATCACTACAATATAGCTGTCGCTTATTTTGTAACGGCTTTTTATGTTGAGCGTGAGGAATTTGAGAAAGCACTCTGCACGTTCAATCCGCTTGCACACCGTCTTGAATACGTTGATACGATAAACGAAATCCGCTGGTATGATGATTCAATCTCTACAGCTTGCGCAACTGCAATTGAAGCTGTAAAAAGCGTACCGAATATCGCAACAATATTAATAGGCGGTATGGACAGGGGTATCGATTATACACCACTTGTCGATTTTCTTTCAACTGCTGATATTAATGTAGTCTGCATGGAATCATCAGGCAAGCGCATATATGATATGTTCCAGTCGAAAAATAATGTGTATTACGTTCCGCATCTGGAAGATGCTGTTAAGCTTGCAAATGAAATCACGCCGAAAAATCATAGTTGTGTTATGTCGCCTGCGTCCGCAAGTTACGGTATTTTCAAGAACTTTGAGGAGCGTGGAGACGTTTTCAAGTCACTTGTAAATGCACTCAAATAATAAATAATGCCATAGTATTCACAAAAACTGTAAATACTATGGCTTTTTCTGAAGATATTGGAGAGTTATTCTTCAGAGATTAAGGAGTTTTTTTATATCAAAATACAGATTTTCATTTCCTAATGATATATATTTATCATTATTTTTGCGGAATACTGAAATATCGGTATATTCTGTAAGTTGAAATGCTTTTTGTGGCATATTGTAAGAGCCGTTTTTTATGAAAAACATAAACGTGTCGCCGATATTCTGTATGCCTTTGTTTCCGCCCGAATCGTATACGGAATAGTCATCGGGTACATCTATACTTAAATTATGCAGTTTTTCAAATTCGCTGACGGGAATATATCCGCCTTGTATGTATATTGAAATTCTGTCATTTGATTTCAGCATTTTTCCCTTGTATACAGCATAGATTGTTATATTTTCCTGTGTATATGGTCTGCCGTTTATCTGTGTGTATATTATCTGGTCAACACGTCCTGAAACTATATAATCAGAATTATCAATCATTTTCTGAATATCTGATGTCGTGTTGAAATCTGATGAAGCATTATTTTCTATAAAATCACGAATATCAACTGTTTTATCGGATTTGCTGTAAACATCATCTGGATATACAATGTAATCATGAGAGGCAAGAGACGGAACAGACGGCGTAGGGCTATAATCTATTGTTGTTGTTACTACTGATGGACAATCTACCCCTCTGCTTGTAGTAGTTATTGCAGGTATCATTGTAGGTATAGCAGTATAATATGTAGTTGTTGCATGAACAGCAGGAATTTCAGTTGTAGTCGCAAAAGGAGGCTCTGTAAAATCCGGTACTGGTTCTATTACAGTTAAAACTGTTGTTGTGGTACGCTTTGTTGTAGTCGGATAAGATGCTGTCTTTGTGGTGAATGTTATTTTTGATGTTGTTGCAGACTGCGTTGCAGTTGATAATGTTGTAACAGTTTCAGGCGGTATAAATTCAGAAAAATCAGGAATTTCAATAAGTGCGTGAGTTGTTGGCTGTATTGCTTCGGCTGTATATGATGTTGCTGATGTGAGTTCCGTTGTGGGCGGTTCTGTACTTGCTGAACTTGTTTTCTCTGTTGATTGTGCTGTAGTTACTGTCTGTACAGTAGTAGTGGTTGTAGTTGATGTTATTTCCGTGTTGTTGAATTTGTTATTGAAATCAGCCGTTTCATTGAAATGTCCCCATAATCCTATAATCAAACTTGCAAAGGCAACTGTTGAAGCATATCCGAAAAATACAGGCATATTGAATTTTCGTTCATTTTTTTTTAGCTTTTCGTTATATAATGATACAAAAAATTCTTTTCGTTCAGGTTCAGGAATGTTAAATGCCTGTTTCAACTTTTCCTTTTCTGATTTTTTCATTTACAGCTTACTCCTTTCCAAGTTCTTTATGTAATTCAGCAAGAATTTTATTAATTCTCCTGTTAAGTGCAAACCGTGATATTGAATAAAGCTTTGCAATGACATTGACAGAGACTTCATTTACATATCTCAACAGAATAATTTCTCTGTCTTCTGGTGATAACTTTTTCAGTGCTTCACTCAATGCGTAGTTGGTGATAACAGATTCCTCTATATTTTCACCTGATACCGCATCTTCCGGAATTTCAACTGTTTTCACCCTGTTATACTCATCTTTACACAAATTTCCTGCAATCGTATAAAGTAACTGCAAAGTCTTATCTATATTATGATATTTCGGGTGTTTAAGATAGCGGAGGAATGTTTCCTGCGTCAAATCCTCTGCTGTTTCACGGTTGCCCACCCGCAAATAGCAATATCTGTATATTTTATCGTAATGTTCTTTTATATCAAGCGACACGGAAACCCTCCTTTTTTGAAATTACTCAGAAAAACCGCATCACACGATACGGCTTTTCTGATTTTGTCCCCCTTACAGGACTATATATAATGACTACAGTGCAGATAGCCATATATATCAAATATTATTCAGGAATACTTGAAAGTGTTCCCATGAAAACAGGAATATTTGTTTCTGTATCAATGATAAAGTAAACAAATGGCTTATCCATTACAAGTCTTTCATCAATCATTATAGCATTGTCACAAACCTCAACAACAGTCACTGCGGCTGCTTTTGTTCCGCCCTCATCAACATCAATGTGTGTTTTGTGTATTACACGGCTTATACAAGTATCTATATCCTCAATCATGCTATGAAAATCAGCATTATCCTGAAAAGCTGTAGGCATACCCATATCAATAAGCGTATCATTAAGAAGTGTGTCAAAATCATAGGAGAATTTCGGCATTAATAAACCAATTCTTTTTGCCTTGCGGTTTGTGAGTGTTTTATTAAGTTCCTCTGCTGTCAAGCTTGATATGTATTCACTTAATGACATATCTTCGGGCATCAATGCGGCAAAAGCATATTTTCTGTCAGCATAATATTTGTAGAATCCAACTGCATGGTCATCTGAAATAAATTCACCGCCACTTGATGTTGACATGAACTGCGCTTTCTGCTGTTGATTGTCGTATGATGTAAATGTTGCTTCTCTTGTTGCATAACTATCAAATTCAACTTCCCACTTTGCATCAAATGCAACTGCATTTATAAGGTACATACGGGCAGCATCGGGGATTGAATCAAGAACGTCAGGTATCATTTTATCTGTTTTTTCGTTTACCCAGTTGTTTATGTCAGTAACAGTTGTATCATCAAACGGGGCAACGTAAAAATCAGCATTATAATAATCAACATTTGTCTGTAAAAAGTCCTTATTTACGTTCACGCCCTCTTTTGCCCATATTGAATTAGCTGTGTTGAGCTTGCTTTTTTCGTCATTGTGCTGTGAAATTCGCTGTGTGTAGAGGTACTTGTTAAGTCTGTCTATCGGCATTTCAAGCACGTTTTCCATTTCCTCTTTAGTAGTTCCGTTTGCTCCGTTAGCTGTCATTGCAAGAGCCTGCATTATTGAATACGGTGAAACAAGTATGTTTGTATCGTCTTGTACTTCACGCTTAAATATATTGAGTGCAAAATCTGTCTGTCCGATAATAAATTCTTCGTCTGCTTCTGCTCCCTCAACTTCTGCCGACTTCATATCAGCAGTAAGGTTTTTTGCAGTATAATCAAGTTCAGGGTCGATATACGGTGGATTGTATTCGGGATTTCTGCGTAATTCCTCTAACATGAGAATATAGTCGAAAACATCAAGTGCGCCGTCGTTATTCATATCGCCGAGTTGCCATTCTATAAGTTCGCCGTTTCCGAGAAGATAGTTTTTCATCATGACAACATCGGCTATATTAAATTTCCAGTCAAGATTAACATCACCTGGCACAAGAACGTCTTGGTCTTCATAGACTTTGTAACCTAATCCATATGTTTCAGCAAATTTCTGTGCGGTACTTTCAGGAGGTGCAGTTATAACGCAGTCTTTTGTGATGTGCATATAAAGACCGTCCTCAAGTTCGCATACTGGACTTGCTATTGTGAGATTCTTGATTTTCAGTGGTAATGCGTCCTTTGCTATGAAAGTAACGTTTTCAAACAATACAAGATTTTCAAGTGCAAAGCAGTTGCCGAATACAGCCTTTTCGAGCTTGTTGATTCTTGACGGAATATTTATCTTTGCAAGTCCCTGACAGTCTGCAAATGCCATTTCTCCAAGAGACTCTACACTTGCAGGAAGTTCTATTTCAGTAATCTTTCTGCAACCGTAAAATGCACGCACGCCTATACTGTTCAGGTCGTAAGGCATGATAATATTGCCGAGTGACATACAGTTCATAAATGCTTCGTCTGGAATTATTCTGACATTTTCGGGAATATTTATTTTTTCAAGTGCGGTATTGTATGCAAAAGCCTGTTTGCCGATAGTTGTGACAGTAGCGGGAAGTGTGATTGAAGTTACTTTTGAAAGTCCTGCCAAGCCGTGTTCGCCGATTGCAGTAACAGGCAAGCCGTCAATTTCAGCAGGTACTTTTATTTCTCCCTCTGTCATTGTTGAAGTTGCTGTTATTTCGATATGGTCTGTATACTCCTTGTACTGATAGATGTCATAGATGTCATTGAAAAGTGTTGCGGTATCGTCTGCAGCTATTGCAGTTCCGCAGATTTCAGGTATAACAGTTGTCATTGGCATTGCAAGGCACAAAGCAAGTGCAGATACTAAAATTTTCTTGTAATTCATAATAAAATCCTCCTTTTAATATTCAGAAACAACGGTATCAAATGTACGCTCTGTCCAGTCTGAATCAGCTGAATATTTATACTTGATTGTGACAGTATCTTCTTTTACAGTGAATGTGTAGTCGCCTTCATCAAAAACACCATCACCCTTAGTATAATCTGTAAGCTGTCCGTCAGTTATCGGGAAATAGTCCGTTTCAAACTCAATTGTTCCGATATACTCATATCTGCCAAAACGAACCATTCCAACATGATAAAGCTGGTATATATCAGCAACATTTTTTCCGTTGAACTGATACTGGTTAATCATAAAAGCACTTCCATAGCACTCAAATATACAGCTTTTTCCGTCATGTTTCGGCATATTATCACTCACATAAATGTCACGTTCATAAACATCATAGCCTGAATATTCCTTGTCAACCTCCAAGAAATGTATATAACCGTCTGCTACATCACCGCATGATGTCCATATTGTGCGTGACATTACAAGAAGATTCTGGTCTTTATCAAATGCAACATCTATGAGTTTATACTCCGCATCAACATTAATATCAATCCAGAAATAAACAGAGTTGTTTTCCCAGTCAAATTTTGATGTATCCAGTTGCTTTAAATCGTCCTCTGAAAAATGCTCTGCAAGATATGACTGCAATTCTTCCTCTGTATCAAAGCATTTCGGGTTACTGTCGTCAATATAAAGTGAAATTCCCAGAGACTGACAACTATCAGCACTATATGACGGAGCATTTACAGTTGTAAGCCAGTTTTTCTCCCTTGTGACCCTTGTTGACATATCGTAATATTTCGGCACTACAACCTGATAAAGTTCGATTCCTGAATTTCCTGTAAAATATGTTTCATTAATAAAATGGCGGTCATATTTTAAAGTGATTTCATCACGTTCATTTTTTTCTGCTGTAACGGAAGTATAGAAAAAGTCTCTTTCAGATTTGTAGTTCATATCAAGAATAAGGTTGTTGCTTTCAAAAAATTCATCATTATATGTATCTTTAAGCGACATCTCAATCCCTGTACGGAATTTACCTGAAATAAGCGTGTTCAGTTGGTCGGTGTTGGTTATAATATCAGGCTGTTTTGATGTATCAGAGGCATATTTGATGCCCTCAACTGTTACCGCCTTTGTGTAATCGTATTTAACCTGCGATTCAAACGGCTTTTCAACTCTCTGCCACGTAAAATCACCGTCCGCCCATAAATCCTTTGGTACTGCAACTTCTGCAATATACGGCGGTAAAGGCTCATACCAGTGCAATCCGTATGGGGTTGTATCGTAGTATCTGATTACCAGTTTTCCGTCCTCATACTTAATTGACTCAAATTCATATCCTGCTGTACCGGTCATATAATTCAGCAACAGTATATTTTTGCTGAAAAATTCGTCGTCATAGCGTGCGTACAAATCGTCAAGCACTTCCTGACAAGCTGCATCTATAAATAAGCAGTCTCCGTCAAGTGTCATTACATTATACGGTGATAAGTAATATTCAAGGTCTTCAACTGAACGGATAATGCAGTCGCTTGCTGACGGTCTTGCATAGTGTACACCTAACGGGATTGATTGGTCAACCTGTGTGAATCTGCTTTCGATTTTCACATCATTCTTACTTAAACTGCACCATTCTTCAACACGCTTTCGCAGTTCTATATAATCAAAAACATCAACTTTTTTATCATTGTTAAGGTCAACAGTCATAAGACCAAACGTGTTATCAATAGTACCTTTACCCATTAAATACTTCTGCATACATACAAGGTCGGCAATATTGATAGTCCAGTCAAGGTTGACATCTCCCGGAATAGGCGGTTGAAGAGCTTTTACAGGCATAATGGGCATAGCTGAAAATGCTGTTGTAACTCCAAGTGCAAGCGCAAACAATTGTTTTTTCATGATAATTCCTCCTCATAGAAAATTTTTTCTTCTATAATATATAACGGAAAAATTATCATGATGTGCGGAGAATTTTATTAATATTATGTAAACAT
>CAMWKY010000057.1 GCA_947174965.1 uncultured Ruminococcus sp.
ATGCTATAATATATTACATGGAAAATAACTACAGATTCAGGAGGGTTTTATGACAAAACTTTATCTTATCATCAACCTTGTTGCTGGCAGAGCTACTATTGGTTACAAGCTAGGGGAGATTATAGACGAATTTAATAAGGCAGAATATGAAGTTACAGTCCATATAACACAAAGCAGTGATGATGCTTCAGAACAAGCTTATTATGCCTGCGAAAATGGTTACGATATACTCGTATGTGCAGGAGGGGATGGCACACTTAGTCAATGCCTGCACGGCATCATGAAAAGTGAGCATAGAATCCCTATAGGATATATTCCTGCCGGCTCAACAAATGACTTTGCACGTACACTAGGAATCCCGAAAACAGTTATGGAAGCTGTAAAGTGGATAACAGGCGGAAAACCTGTAAGCTGTGATATAGGAAGTTTCAATGACAAATATTTTACATATATTGTCGCATTCGGAGCATTTACAAATGTAACATATGAGACATCACAGCAGGTAAAGAATATTCTTGGTCATGCCTCATATCTTCTCAACGGAATGACACAACTCACAAGTATACAGTCAAAGAAAATGCGTGTTGAATATAACGGAAATGTTATTGAAGATGATTTTGTTTTCGGAATGGTGACAAATTCCGCATCTGTTGCAGGACTTCTTTCAATTACAGATTTTCTTCTTGATGATGGTGCGTTTGAAGTTACTCTTATCAAAAAGCCTGCAAATATAGTGCAGTTGCAGAAAATAGTGCATACTCTCCTTAATATATCGGGAGATATAGACAAGGAGTATATAAAATTTTTCCGTGCTGACAAGATAACATTCACGTCATTAAGCGATGAGCCGATAACGTGGACACTTGACGGAGAATTTGGCGGAGATTCTACAGTTAATGTTGTAGAAAACTGCAATAAGGCGGTTTCATTTATGATTAATGAAAAATCCGAAGATATTTTTTCAGAATAATCATTTCTTGTTGAGTGATTCGTAAGCTTCTCTTATAGCAATGCAAAGCTGGTCTGCACATGAAGTCGGTCGTCTTCCACAGGTGTTGCCTTTAAGTTTTGCCTCAATCTGCTCAATTGTCATGCCGTCAACAAGTTTTGAAACAGCTTTAAGATTTCCATTACAGCCACCTATAAAGCGTACATTTGTAATGACGTTTCCCTCAATGTGAAAACTTATTTCCTGCGAGCAGACATTGCTTGTCATATAAGTGTAATCCATATAAATACCCTCATCTTTCTTTTATTTACAATACTATTCTACAATATTTTATTGGATTTGTCAATACAAAATTCAGCTAAATTAAAGAGTTTGTCAAAAAAACGTCAAAGGAGAATAAAAATATGAGCCATAAAAATGAAATTATAAGCGGTATTGTTGTTTCAGTGCTGATACTATTGACCACAGGCGGTCTGTATGCACAGTTTGTGCATATGGATATAAAAGCCGGTGAACTTGCTCAAGTAGACAACTGGAGAAAAGTTGTGACTTATGAAATGCTTTCGGATAAATTAAAAGAGGTAATTTCAGAAGAAGAATTCAATGACTGTACAGACAGCGGAAAATATAATATGTACCGCAAGCTTGAAAATCTTGAACTTGAGAAAAGGCGAAAGCATGACCCGTCAACAGGCTGGTGGAAAACTCCGCCAGTTGACAGCGTAAAAACAGATGACGGCGATTTTTGCATTGAGTTCCGTATAGATTACAGAACTCATTTAACTCATATTGAGGTAATAAATATCATTACATATATATCACCTGTTTCTGAAACTTTTCAAAAATAATATAAAAACTGCTGTACCGTATTTCAGGTACAGCAGATTTTTTTATTAAACTATTGAGTTTGAAATGTTTATACTATGTTCTGAAACTGACGGTTCGTTCTTTACAACTTTAACATGGTTGTAGCAGTCCATACCTGTTCCGGCAGGAATAAGCTTACCGATAATAACGTTCTCTTTAAGTCCGAGAAGTTTGTCGCTCTTTCCTCTGATAGCTGCATCTGTAAGAGCCTTTGTTGTTTCCTGGAATGAAGCCGCTGACATAAAGCTGTCGGAATTTGATGAAGCCTTTGTGATACCCTGAAGAATAGGTGTATACTGTACAAGCTGTAAGCCGATTTCACCTGCGTCAATACGTGTCTGAATTTCTTTGTTGATTTCCTCAACTTCTTTGTAGTCAACAAAATTTCCAGTAAGGAGATAGCTTGAGCCTGTTTCGTCAACCTTGACTTTTCTGAGCATCTGACGGACAATAACTTCAATGTGCTTGTCGTTGATGTCAACACCTTGCAAACGGTAAACTTTCTGAACTTCGTTTATAATGTAGTTCTGAACTTCCTGAGTGCCGAGAATATTAAGAATATCTGTAGGGTATATATTACCCTCTGTAAGTCTTGTACCCTTTGTAATCTTGTCGCCCTCAAATACACGCTTTTTAAGGTTGTAAGGTATCATGTAGCTTTCTGATTCGCTTGTTTCGTCGTTTGTTACGATAACATTTGTTGTAGTCTTGACTTCTTCAATGTGAACAGTGCCTGAAATTCTTGAAAGAATAGCCGCACCTTTAGGTCGTCTGCTCTCAAAAAGTTCCTCAACACGTGGGAGACCCTGTGTAATATCTTCCGCATCAGCAGAAGCAACACCACCTGTGTGGAATGTTCTCATTGTAAGCTGTGTACCCGGTTCGCCGATTGACTGTGCAGCAATTACACCAACAGCTTCGCCGACTGATACAATATTATTAAATGCAAGGTTTGCACCGTAACATTTTGCACATACACCCGTCTTTGCTCTACACGTAAGTACGGAGCGTATTTTGATTCTCTCAATGCCTGAATCAATAATTTTCTTTGCATCTGCATCTGTAATGAGCTTATTTTTGGATACAACAAGTTCACCTGATTCATCTCTGAAATCGTCAGAAAGGAATCTGCCAACAAGTCTCTCTGAAAGTGGCTCAACAACTTCCTTGCCGTTCGTAATTTCAAATACTTCAATACCATCTGTTGTGCCACAGTCTTCCTCACGGATAATAACGTCCTGTGAAACGTCAACAAGACGACGTGTAAGGTAACCTGAATCGGCGGTACGGAGAGCAGTATCGGCAAGACCTTTTCTTGCGCCACGAGATGCAATAAAGTATTCCAAAATGTTAAGTCCCTCACGATAGTTAGCACGGATAGGAATTTCAATAACTGCACCTGATGTGTTGGCGATAAGTCCACGCATACCGGCAAGCTGTCGAATCTGTGAGATAGAACCTCTCGCACCTGAATCAGCCATCATCCAGATTGGGTTATACGGGTTGAAGTTTGCTTTAAGTGCATTTGTAACTCTGTCTGTTGTATTTGTCCAGAGTGCTACAATTTTAGCGGATTTTTCCTGTGCTGAAATGTAGCCATAATTATATTCGTTTGTGATTTCCTCAACTTCTGCATCTGCTTCAGCAAGGATTTCCTTTTTCTGTGGCGGAATTGTAGCATCACATACTGCAACAGTAAGTGCTGCCTTTGTTGAATATTTATAGCCGAGTGCCTTTATTCTGTCAAGAACTTCTGATGTTGTTGTTGTGCCGTGAATTTTTATACAGCGTTCAATAATATCAGAAAGCTTTTTCTTTCCGACAAGGAACGAGATTTCAAGGTCAAACTGCTTATCAGAATTTGTTCTGTCAACATATCCGAGATTCTGCGGAATATTTTCATTGAAAATAAGTCGTCCGACTGTTGCATCAATAATTTTTGATACTTTCTTGTCGCCTATATCCTTTGTGATTTTTACCTTGATATTTGCGTGAAGTGAAACATCATGCTCATTATATGCCATAAGTGCTTCGTTTACATCACGGAATACTTTTCCTTCACCAACTTCACCGTCTTTTGCCATTGTAAGATAGTATGAGCCAAGCACCATATCCTGTGACGGAACAGCTACAGGCTTGCCGTCTGATGGCTTGAGGAGGTTATTTGCGGCAAGCATGAGAAATCTTGCTTCTGCCTGTGCTTCGGCTGAAAGCGGAAGATGTACAGCCATCTGGTCACCGTCGAAGTCGGCATTGAAAGCGGAACATACAAGCGGGTGGAGCTTGATTGCACGACCCTCAACAAGTATAGGCTCAAATGCCTGAATACCAAGACGGTGGAGCGTGGGCGCACGGTTAAGCATTACGGGGTGGTCTTTGATTACATCTTCCAAAGCGTCCCATACTTTATTATCTGCACGGTCAATAAGTTTTCTTGCTGATTTTATATTCTGAATAGCTTTTTTATCAACAAGTCTCTTTAATACAAAAGGTTTGAAAAGTTCAAGTGCCATTTCCTTTGGAAGTCCGCACTGGTACATTTTAAGTTCAGGTCCTACAACGATAACTGAACGTCCTGAATAGTCAACACGCTTACCAAGAAGATTCTGACGGAAACGTCCCTGCTTGCCTTTAAGCATATCAGAGAGTGATTTTAATGCACGGTTGCTTGGTCCTGTAACAGGTCTGCCGTGTCTGCCGTTATCGATAAGGGCATCAACAGCTTCCTGCAACATACGCTTTTCATTTCTTACAATAATATCGGGGGCATCAAGTTCAATCATTTTCTGCAAACGATTGTTTCTGTTAATAACACGTCTGTAAAGGTCATTGAGGTCTGAAGTTGCATAACGTCCGCCGTCAAGCATAATCATAGGACGGAGGTCGGGCGGAATTACGGGAATAACATCAAGAATCATCCATTCAGGCTTATTTCCTGAAAGACGGAAAGCTTCAATAATCTGTAATCTTTTGATAAGCTTAACCTTTTTCTGACCTGATGCAAGTCCGACAAGTTCATTTTTCAAATCGTCTGAACAGAGTTCAAGATTGTTTTTCCATTGAATATCTGTCAATGCAGAAAATTTCTGACATTCTTCGCACTGACATTCAACAGGATTATTGAAACACTGGATTTTCTTTCCTAAAAGTGAAATTTTTCCGATTTCAACAAGTCTTTCTTTCTGAAAATCATATCTTTCGGGGTCGTATTCATTGAGGAGCTTTTTAATAGCTTCTGCACCCATTTCAGCGGTAAAATCATCGCCGTATTTTTCCTGATATGAGAGATATTCTTTTTCGGAAAGAAGTTGTTTTTTTATAAGTTCTGTATTTCCCGGGTCTGTAACAATATATTTTGTAAAGTAGAGAACTTCTTCAAGTCGTTTCTGTGAAATTTCAAGAACCTGTCCTATTCTTGACGGAGTACCCTTAAAATACCATATGTGAGAAACAGGAGCGGCAAGCTCAATACTTCCCATTCTTTCACGTCTTACCCTTGCTCTTGTAACTTCAACTCCGCAACGGTCACATATTTTTCCCTTGAAACGTATTTTCTTGAATTTTCCGCAGTGACATTCCCAGTCTTTGGTTGGTCCGAAAATTTTTTCGCAGAAAAGACCGTCTTTTTCCGGCTTCTGTGTTCTGTAGTTGATTGTTTCAGGTCTTGTAACAACACCATAAGACCATTTTTTAATCTGTTCTGGTGAGGCAAGACCGATTTTTATTGATTCAAAAGTATTAAATTCCAAACTGCTACCTCCTGCAATTTACTGCTAAATACTTAAACTTATATGCACGGCAGAGCGTTTCCGCCGTGCATAACTTATAATTTTAATTAATCGTCGAAAGAGTCGTCAAAATCAATAATATCAAAGTTTTCGTCGTCGCTGTCAAAAATGTCCTTATCATCGGAATCAAAATTAAATTCGTCATCTTTGTCAACACTGTCAACATCATCATAATTGTCATATTCGTCTAAATTTATTTCTTTATCACCGATTATAAAGCCCTCTTTGTCAATGTCATCATCATCAGGATAATTCTTGATGTCCTCTGTTTCCTCGTCGGAATAATCACTTCTTGTCGGAATAGTTTCTTCATCAAAATTCTGTTTAAGGTCAATTTCTTCCTGATTTGAGTCAAGAACCTTGACATCAAGTCCGAGAGACTGCATTTCCTTTATAAGAACCTTGAAAGATTCAGGAATACCCGGTTTAGGAACATTCTGACCCTTTACAATGGCTTCATATGTGTTTACACGTCCGATTGTATCATCAGATTTAACAGTAAGGATTTCCTGAAGTGTATAAGCAGCACCATAAGCTTCCAATGCCCATACTTCCATTTCTCCGAAACGCTGACCGCCGAACTGCGCTTTACCGCCGAGAGGCTGTTGTGTTACAAGAGCATACGGACCTACTGAACGTGCGTGAATCTTATCATCAACAAGGTGGTGAAGTTTGAGGTAGTACATATATCCGACTGTTACACGGTTATCGAACTTTTCACCTGTACGTCCGTCATAAAGTGTGAATTTTCCGTCTTCGTTCATTTCAAGTGCTTTAGGATTGATAACCTTATCCATTGCTTTAAGCTCAAAAACGTCATCACGGTGAGCTTTATTCTGCTCATTTGCAAGACGGAAACAATCACGAATATCATCTTCGTGTGCGCCGTCAAATACAGGGGTCATAATAGTCCAGCCAAGAGCCTTTGCAGCCATACCAAGATGAACTTCAAGTACCTGACCGATATTCATACGTGACGGTACACCAAGAGGATTAAGAACGATGTCAAGCGGTGTTCCGTCGGGGAGGAACGGCATATCTTCTTCCGGAAGAATACGTGAAACAACACCTTTGTTTCCGTGACGACCTGCCATTTTGTCGCCGACTGTAATTTTACGTTTCTGTGCAATATAGCATATTACACGCATATTTACACCTGCACTGAGTTCATCACAATTTTGTCTTGTAAATACCTTTACATCAACAATTACACCTGCTTCACCGTGCGGTACTTTAAGCGAATTATCTCGAACTTCTCTTGCTTTTTCACCGAAAATTGCACGGAGAAGTCTTTCTTCTGCTGTAAGTTCAGTTTCACCCTTTGGTGTTACTTTTCCGACAAGAATATCTCCTGCCGTTACTTCTGAACCGATTCTGATAATACCATTTTCATCAAGATTTGCAAGGGCATCATCACCAACGTTTGGAATATCTCTTGTAATTTCTTCAGGTCCGAGCTTTGTATCACGGCATTCAATTTCATATTCTTCAATATGAACTGATGTGAATACATCTTCACGGACAAGTCTTTCATTGAGGAGTACAGCATCTTCATAGTTGTAGCCCTCCCATGTCATGAATCCGATAAGTGCATTTTTTCCGAGAGAGATTTCACCGTCTGCTGTAGCTGGTCCGTCTGCAAGTACCTGACCTTTTTCAACTCTTTCTCCAACTGAAACAATTGGTTTCTGGTTTACGCAAGTACCCTGATTTGAACGCTTGAATTTGATAAGTTCATACTTGTACTCAATGCCATCATCGCCGATAACATTGATTTTATCAGCGTCAACATAGCTTACTTTACCGTTGCACTCTGAAATAATACACACACCAGAGTCAACAGCTGCTTTATATTCCATACCTGTACCAACAAACGGGCGTTCTGTCTTGAAAAGAGGTACTGCCTGCTTCTGCATATTTGAACCCATTAACGCACGGTTAGCGTCGTCATTTTCAAGGAATGGAATCATTGATGTAGCAACTGATACTACCATTTTAGGTGATACGTCCATATAATCAACAGTATCACGGTCGCACTCAAGAATCAAATCACGGTGACGTGCATTAACTCTTGGACGTGCAAATCTGCCGTCCTCTGTAAGAGGTTCGTTAGCCTGTGCAACAACAAAATTGTCTTCAACGTCAGCAGTCATATAAACTACTTCATTTGTAACAACACCTGTTGCCTTGTCTACTTTTCTATAGGGTGCTTCAATAAAGCCATATTCATTTATTCTTGCGAATGTTGCAAGATATGAAATAAGTCCGATATTAGGACCTTCAGGAGTTTCAATAGGACACATTCTGCCATAGTGGCTGTAGTGTACGTCACGTACTTCAAAGCCTGCACGGTCTCTTGAAAGACCACCCGGACCAAGTGCTGAAAGTCTTCTTTTGTGTGTAAGTTCAGAAAGCGGATTATTCTGGTCCATGAACTGTGAAAGTGGTGAGGAGCAGAAAAACTCTTTCATTGCTGATGAAATAGGTCTTATATTGATAAGTGTCTGCGGAGTAAGTGTATTCAAATCCTGTGTCTGAATGTTCATTCTTTCACGGATTCCACGCTCCATACGTGCGTAACCAATGCGGAACTGGTTCTGTAAAAGTTCACCGACTGAGCGGATACGTCTGTTTCCGAGATGGTCAATATCGTCTACATTGCCCACACCCTCACAAAGATTTATAAAATAGCTGATTGTTGCAAAAATATCATCAAGGATAATGTGCTTCGGTACAAGTTCATCAGCCTTTTTCTTGATATTTTCTTCGAGTTCTTCGGCATCTGCTGAATTTTCAATGATTTCACGGAGAACTTTGAAAGATACTTTTTCATTGATACCATATTTTTCAGCATCAAAATCAACATAGCCTGTAATGTCA
This sequence comes from uncultured Ruminococcus sp., assembly GCA_947174965.1. Classification (GTDB taxonomy): domain Bacteria; phylum Bacillota; class Clostridia; order Oscillospirales; family Ruminococcaceae; genus Ruminococcus. The sequence continues at coordinate 8,485 of CAMWKY010000057.1, forward strand.
ACCATGCCGTTGCCTATGATTTTAGCAACTCTTTCAACAAAGCGAATCTGCGTTTCGCCTCTGTCGTTCTGATAGTATTCTTTTGCTTCTACAGTAACAAATGCACTGTATACGCCAGCCTGCTCAATTTCGCAAGCTTTATCATAGTTTACTGTTTCGCCTGCATCTGCCATTACTTCGCCTGTAAGAGGATTTATAACTGGTTCGGAAAGTGTGTGTCCTGCAAGACGTGAGGCAATGCCAAGCTTTTTGTTATATTTATATCTGCCGAAACGGCAAAGGTCATATCTTTTTGCATCAAAGAAAAGATTGTTGAGATGTGTAACTGCACTTTCAACCGTCGGAGGTTCGCCCGGACGAAGTTTTTTATAAACATCAATAAGAGCATCAGAGTTATTTTTTGTCTGGTCTTTCTGGAGGATTGTCTGTTTAAGTCTTTCGTCTGCACCGAAAAGCTCATAGATTTCTTCGTCAGTTCCAACACCTAAAGCACGAATGAATGTTGTGAGTGGGATTTTTCTGTTTTTATCAATACGGACATAGACAACATCGTTTGAATCCATTTCGTATTCAAGCCATGCACCTCTGTTTGGAATAACAGTTGTACTGAATAAGTCTTTACCTGTCTTATCTTTTTCGGAAGCATAATAAACACCTGGAGAACGGACAAGCTGTGAAACTATTACACGTTCTGCACCATTGATAACAAAAGTTCCGCTGTCGGTCATAAGAGGAAAATCACCCATATAGATTTCGCTTTCCTTATGTTCACCGGTTTCTTTGTTATAGAGTATGGCTGTTGCTTTCATTGCAACCTGATACGTAGCACCTCTTGATTTACATTCGGCAAGAGTGTATTTTGGTTTGTCATCAAAACGATAATCCTTAAAGTTAAGCACGAGATTTCCATTGTAGTCAGTTATTGCCGTCATGTCACGGAATACTTCCCTTAGACCGTCTTCTCTGAACCATTTATATGAGTTCTTCTGAACTTCAATAAGGTTCGGCATTTCCAAAGGTTCAGTGATTTTACCGAAGCTCATTCTGACATTTTTTCCAAGCTGTTTAGGTGTGACATTCACCATAGGCGAAACCTCCTTATTATTTTACCCGCATATCCGTTTTTTTACAGACATACAAATTATTTGTGTTTTCCGTATACGATATAAAAAAATTTCAAAAAAACTATTGACAAATACGTTGATTATATGATATAATATGTTGCAAGGAAACATTGTTTTTTATAATATCGATACATTATATTATAATACCATATTAT
>CAMWKY010000058.1 GCA_947174965.1 uncultured Ruminococcus sp.
TAAGCTCAACGTCCATTGTTACGTTATCGCCAGGCATACACATTTCCTTGTCAGCTGGAAGTGTAACAACACCTGTAACATCAGTTGTTCTGAAATAGAACTGAGGTCTGTAGTTATTAAAGAAAGGAGTATGACGACCGCCTTCTTCTTTCTTAAGAACGTAAACCTGACCAGAGAACTTTGTGTGTGGGTGAATTGAACCTGGTTTGCAGAGAACCTGTCCACGCTCAACCTGGTCTCTTGTGATACCACGGAGAAGTGCGCCAACGTTGTCACCAGCTTCACAGAAGTCAAGAGTTTTTCTGAACATTTCAAGACCTGTTACAACTGTATTGAGTTTTTCTTCAGAAAGACCAACAATTTCAACTGGCTCATTAACCTTAAGCATACCTCTTTCAACTCTACCTGTAACAACAGTACCACGACCAGAAATTGTCATAGTATCTTCGATAGGCATAAGGAATGGCTTAGCATCGTCTCTTTCTGGGCTTGGAATGAACTCATCAACAGCGTTCATAAGCTCAATAATAGGAGCGTATGCAGGATTGCTGAGGTCATCAGGAGCTTCGAGAGCCTGAAGAGCAGAACCCTTGATGATAGGTGTATCATCGCCAGGGAAGTCATAAGATGAGAGAAGGTCACGAATATCCATTTCAACGAGTTCGAGAAGTTCTTCGTCATCAACCTGGTCAGCCTTGTTCATGAATACAACGATTGCAGGAACGCCAACCTGACGAGCGAGAAGAATGTGTTCTCTTGTCTGAGCCATAGGACCGTCAGAAGCAGCAACTACGAGGATAGCACCGTCCATCTGAGCAGCACCTGTAATCATGTTCTTAACATAGTCAGCGTGACCTGGACAGTCAACGTGAGCATAGTGACGAGCATCTGTTTCGTACTCAACGTGAGCAGTATTGATTGTGATACCACGCTCTCTTTCTTCAGGAGCCTTATCAATCATATCATATGCTTCATACTTAGCCTGACCCTTCATAGCGAGTGTCTTTGTGATAGCAGCTGTAAGAGTAGTCTTACCGTGGTCAACGTGACCGATAGTACCAATATTTACGTGTGGTTTGGTTCTTTCAAATTTAGCCTTTGCCATTGGAAAATTCCTCCTTAAAAAAATTTCAGAAATCTGTAAATATATTATAACAGATTTTTTTTAAAATTGCAAGTGTTTTGGAGAAATTTTTTCAAAAAAATTCCTCCGCACACTTTATTTGTTAATAAATAAATCAGTTTTTGCCTCTTGAAGCCATAATCTTTTCAGCAATACTCTTTGGAACTTCCTGATAGCTGTGAGGTTCCATGGTATACTGTCCACGACCCTGTGTATTTGAACGGAGGTCAGAAGTATAACCAAACATTTCTGAAAGCGGAACAAGAGCATCAACCTGAACAGAGCCAGTTCTTGATTCCTGACCCTGAATCTGTCCACGACGTGAACTGAGGTCGCCGATAACTGTACCAGTATAATCATCAGGAACAATAACAGCAACTTTCATAACAGGTTCCATAAGAATAGCATTTGCCTGCTTGAGAGCCTCTTTGAATGCGATTGAGCCGGCAATCTTGAATGCCATTTCTGATGAGTCAACTTCGTGATATGAACCGTCATAAAGCTCAACCTTAACGTCAACAACTTCATATCCTGCAAGTATACCTGATTTCATTGCGCCCTGAATACCTGCATCAACAGCCGGAATGTATTCCTTTGGAATAGAACCGCCGACAACAGAGTTTTTGAACTCATATCCCTTGCCTGATTCATTAGGTTCAATACGGATTTTAACATGACCATACTGACCTGAACCACCTGACTGTTTCTTGTATTTGTAGTCAACATCTGCATTGCCCTTGATTGTCTCTTTATAAGCAACCTGAGGTGCGCCAACATTAGCTTCTACCTTAAATTCACGGAGAAGACGGTCAACAATAATATCGAGGTGAAGTTCTCCCATACCTGCAATAATTGTCTGTCCTGTTTCTTCGTCAGTCCATGTTTTGAAAGTCGGGTCTTCTTCTGCGAGTTTTGCGAGAGCGATACCCATTTTTTCCTGACCTGCCTTTGTTTTCGGCTCAATAGCAAGCTGAATAACTGGCTCCGGAAATTCCATAGATTCAAGAATAATCGGGTGCTTTTCGTCGCAGAGTGTGTCACCTGTTGTTGTATTTTTAAGACCTACAGCAGCAGCAATATCGCCGGAATAAACTGTAGTAAGGTCTTTTCTATGATTTGAATGCATCTGAACGATACGTCCGAAACGCTCACGGCTGTCCTTTGTTGCATTAAGAACAGAGTCACCCTGATTTACAACACCTGAATAAACACGGAAGAAAGCAAGTTTACCAACGAACGGGTCAGTAGCAATCTTGAAAGCGAGAGCAGAGAACGGCTCATCATCTGAAGACGGTCTTTCTTCTTCTTCGTCTGTATCAGGATTAACGCCCTTGATAGCAGGAACATCAAGCGGAGACGGCATATAGTCGATAATAGCATCAAGAAGTTTTTGAACACCCTTGTTTTTATAAGATGTACCGCAGGTTACAGGAACCATTCTGTTTTCAATAGTAGCCTGGCGGATACACTTTTTGATTTCTTCAATTGAAAGAGTACCTTCTTCAAAGTACTTTTCCATAAGTTCCTCGTCCATTTCTGCAACGTGTTCAACCATTGCTTCATGGTATTCCTGAGCTTTTTCCTGCATATCTTCAGGAATTTCCTCAACACGAATATCTTTTCCGAGGTCATCATAATAAATGTAAGCTTTCATTTCAACAAGGTCAATAATACCTCTGAAAGTATCTTCAGCACCGATAGGAAGCTGAATCGGAACAGCATTACACTTAAGTCTGTCCTTCATCATGTCAACAACACGATAGAAGTCCGCACCCATAATGTCCATTTTATTTACATAAGCCATACGGGGTACTTTATAGTTATCAGCCTGTCTCCATACGGTTTCAGACTGTGGCTCAACACCGCCCTTTGCACAGAGAACAGTTACAGAACCGTCAAGTACACGGAGTGAACGCTCAACCTCAACAGTAAAGTCAACGTGTCCTGGAGTGTCAATAATGTTGAGTCTGTGACCTGCCCAGTAGCAAGTCGTAGCAGCAGAAGTAATTGTGATACCTCTTTCTTTTTCCTGGTCCATCCAGTCCATAACAGAAGCGCCCTCATGGGTTTCACCTATTTTATAAGTTACACCTGTATAGAAAAGGATACGTTCTGTAGTGGTTGTCTTACCGGCATCAATGTGAGCCATTATGCCGATATTTCTGGTATTTTCAAGTGAACAATCTCTTGCCATAGTATCTTCCTCTCACAATGACGCTTACCAGCGGTAATGAGCAAAAGCCTTGTTTGCCTCTGCCATTTTGTGTGTATCGTCACGTTTCTTGCAAGCACCGCCTGTGCCGTTGAGAGCATCAAGAATTTCACCTGCAAGTCTTTCTTTCATAGTTCTTTCGTTTCTCTCTCTGGAGTACTTAGTAATCCAACGGAGACCGAGAGTTGTACGTCTTTCAGCTCTTACCTCCATAGGAACCTGATAAGTAGCACCACCGAGACGGCGAGCCTTTACCTCTAATTCAGGCATGATATTTTCCATTGCCTGTTCAAAAACCTCCAGTGCGTCCTTGCCAGTTTTTTCAGCAACAATATCGAATGCACCGTAAACAATTTTCTGCGCAACGCCTCTTTTACCGTCTAACATAACATAGTTGATAAGACGTGTAACAAGCTTTGAATTGTAAACAGGGTCCTGAATCAATTCACGTCTTGCGTTATAACCTCTTCTTGGCATTTCGCTTCCCTCCTTCATATATATTCATGAATTCATAGGTACTCGTAAAGAACGATTACTGTCAAAAAAATTGACTTATACTTCACCGTTCAGTTCCGTCAAGACCAATGCAGAGGAATAATATATATTAAACTCCGCATTTATCCTGCGATAGTAGTTATCCTATTTTAAAATTTTGTCCGGCATATTTTTATGCAGTCAAGCCGAATGACTGAATCAGGCAGAAATTACTTCTGCTTAGGTCTTTTTGCACCATACTTTGAACGAGACTGAAGTCTGTTTGCAACACCCTGTGCATCAAGTGCGCCTCTGATGATGTGGTAACGTACACCAGGTAAATCCTTAACACGTCCGCCTCTGATGAGTACAACGCTGTGTTCCTGAAGGTTGTGACCAATACCCGGAATATAAGATGTTACTTCATATCCGTTTGTGAGCTTAACTCTGGCAATTTTTCTCATAGCTGAGTTAGGCTTTTTAGGTGTAGCAGTTCTTACAGCAGTGCAAACTCCTCTTTTCTGAGGTGAACTCTGGTTAATCTGCACCTTCTTCTTAGCATTGTAGCCTTTCTGGAGAGCAGGAGCTGTTGACTTTGTTTCAAGGTCTTTTCTTCCCTTGCGAACAAGCTGGTTAAATGTTGGCATAATCTTCCTCCTTTTTTAATAATATATGCAAATACAACTTGTACAGCATACGTTATATTATATACCAAAAAAAGTATTTTGTCAAGAGAAATTCTCAAAAAAACGATTTTTTATTAATATTTGTTTATTTTAGCTATTGAATACTGTTTTTTTTCGTTGCTATTGTCTATTTTTTCAGATAATTATTTTACTATTTTGTACATTAAAATGATATACGATTATGAAAATCAATGATATAATCAGATTATAACAAATTTTCTTGATTGAGGTGATTTCAATGAAAAAATGGAACGGCTATCAGAAGGGCATCAATCTCGGGGGCTGGCTTTCACAGGCTGAACTCACAAAAGAACACTGCGACACTTTTATAACAGAATCAGACATTGAAAAAATTGCGGGCTGGGGATTCGACCATATCCGACTTCCTGTTGACTATAATCTTGTGCAGGATAATAAGGGCAAATTTATTGAAAGCGGATTTAGCTATATTGATTCATGTATTGAATGGTGCGGAAAATATGGCTTGAATATGATTCTTGACTTACATAAGACAGCAGGATTTTCATTTGACGATGGTGAAAATGAAGCAGGATTTTTTTATAATGACGATATGATTTCCCGTTTTATTTCCCTCTGGACAGAATTTGCAAAGCGTTACGGGAAATACAGTTCACGACTTGCATTTGAACTTCTGAATGAAGTTGTTGAGGAGAGCGACAATGAGCCATTTATGAAAATCGCTGAAAAGACGGTTGCTATTATCAGAGAATACGCTCCCGACATAAAAATCCTTATAGGAAGCTACTATAACAATAGCGTTCAGACAGTAAAGTACATTGCTCCGCCGTTTGATGAGAATATTATCTACAACTTCCATTGCTATGAGCCACTTCTTTTCACGCACCAGAAAGCATACTGGATTAAGAATATGCCGAAAGATTTAGTAATAGAATATCCCATAACAAAAGAAAAATTCCTTGCTGAATCAAAAAAGCTCCCTCAGATAAATACTTTTGAATGGGCAGTTCCTGAAAATGGATTTAATACAGAATACTTTGAAAATCTGTTCCGTGAAGCTATTGAGACTGCTGAAAAACATAATGTTATGCTTTACTGCGGCGAATATGGTGTAATTGAACTTGCTGACCCTGAATCCGCTGTAAACTGGTATCGTGACATACATTCTGTATTTGAAAAATACGGAATCGGACGTTCATTATGGTGCTATAAAGCTAAAGACTTCGGAATACTTGATGGTATGCTTAATGTAGTAAGAGACGATATAATCAAAAATTCATAACAAAAAGCGGTGAAGAAAAAAATCTTCACCGTATTTGTTTTAATGTTTTCTCACTCCTAAAAGAAGAATCAGCGGATAAATTTCAAGTCTGCCAATAAGCATATCAAAGCTTAATATTATCTTTGAGAACGAATCAAAACCACTGAAATTTCCTGATGTACTCAATCTACCGACACCAAAACCGATATTATTCATACAAGTCACAACAGCTGAAATATTTTCCTCAATTGTATAGCTGTCATGTGACAGGAGGAGTACAGAAATCGCAAGAATCAGCATAAATAGTATGAAATAGTTGCTTGCGCCACGTATCACATCTTTTTCAACTGGTTTTCCGTCAATTTTTACAGATGCAACCGCACGTGGACTTACAATATATTTGAGTTCTCTTATGCCTGTTTTTACTATTATCAGTACCCTTGAAACTTTCATTCCGCCACCTGTTGAGCCTGCACAAGAGCCGACAAACATCAGCAGTAAAAGCAGAGTCTGTGGAAATGTTGACCATTGACCCGTATCAGTTGTTGCAAATCCTGCCGAAGTAATTGTTGATACAACCATAAAGAATGAGTGCCTTAATGAATCACCTATTGACGAATAAATGTCTTTTACTGAAAATGTTATAACTGTTGTCACTGTAGCAATTATACCAAAATATGTAAGAAGTTCTTCATTTTTGAATACAAGTGAAAATTTCTTTATAAGCATATAGTAATAGAGATTGAAATTAATACCAAAAAGAATTAAAAAAACAGCAACTGTCATCTCTATTCCAAGACTGTTATAATGTGCTATACTATCATTCCACATTGAAAATCCGCCCGTACCTGCTGACGAACACGCATGAACTATTGCATCATAAAAAGGCATACCAAAAAGCATAAGAATAACTGCCTCTGAAACAGTGAGTATTATATATATTCCATAGAGGATTCTTGCAGAAAAACTTGATTTTGAAACAAGTCGTCCGACGTTTGGTCCTGCACATTCTGCTCTCATCATGTGCATTGTACGAACGTCATTGCTGTTCATTACGGCAAGCACAAACATAAGTACGCCCATACCGCCCAGCCAATGAGTAAACGCCCTCCAGAACATACATGATTTTGACATACTTTCAACATCATTCAGAATTGTAGAGCCTGTTGTTGTAAAACCTGATACAGTTTCAAAAAGTGCGTCAATATAGTTTGGAATGTCACCTGAAATAACAAACGGCAACGCTCCTATAGCTGACATTGTAATCCATGCAGCTGCTACACTGATAAAGCCCTCCATTGAAAAAACAGCCGTATTCTTTGGCTTTTTTATTGTGAAAACTACTGAAATAAACATTGTAATAAAAAAGGGAATACCAAAAGTTGCAAGAACATGATGTTCACCATAAACTGCTCCGACAATTACAGGGAGAAGCATACAAAGTCCGACAACACGAAGAATCTGCCCTATAATATAAGTTATCATTTTATAATTCATTTAACTTGCCTGCTCCCTAATCGAATATTTCTTTTAAGTCGTCGAATCCCCTGTTTGTTGTGACAATAACAACACTGTCATTCACCATAAGATAATCGTCACCCTTTGGAATGATGAGTTGATTTCCACGAACTATACTTGCTATAAGAATGCCACTTCTTAACTTAAGTTTTTTCAGCGGAATACCGATATAGTCTTTCTGTTCTTTTACCACAAACTCAATAGCTTCCAGTCTGTCATTTACAAGACGGTAAAGCGTGATTATATTGTTTCCTTCGGAGTTCTGTTTGGCACGTACATACTGCAAAATCTGATTGACAGTAATTGATTTAGGCGAAATAATACTGTCAAGATTCAGTGTTTCGGAAAGCTGCATAAGATTTATTCTGTTGACTTTCGTAACAACTTTTTCAACGCCGTTATTTTTTGCAAGCAGAGACATCAGTATATTTTCCTCGTCAATACCAGTAAGAGATACAACCGCATCAGCATCGTATACACGTTCTTCCCTGATAATATCCTGATTTGTACCGTCACCGCATATAATGCTGACTTTATTAAGTCGCTCACTCAATTCAAGACAGCGTTTTTCGTTGATTTCAATAATCTTGACTTTAACACCCATTTCCCTCAACTGCTGTGCAAGATGATAGCCCACACGTCCGCCACCTATTAATACAGCCGATTTAACCCGCTTTTCTCTGTATGCGGCACTTATGCTCTTGAAAAACTTAACCATATTACTGTGTGAAGCTGTCATATGAATTTTATCGCCTGCATGAAGTACAAAGTTACCATTAGGTATAATAAGGTCGTTTCCACGCTGAACAGCGCATATGAGTACATCAAGTCTTAAACGGCGTGAAAGCTGATTAAGTGCGATATTTTCAAGAATACTACCGCTTGTTATACGGATTTCCGCAAGGTCAACACGTCCTTTTGCGAATGAATCTATATTTATTGCTTCGGGATAACGCAGAACTTTTGCAATTTCATTTGCGGAATTGTAGTCGGGATTTACCATCATGCTTATTCCGAGTTCCTCACGCATAAAGACAAGCTGTTTTTCAAATTCGGGATTGCGTACACGTGCAATACAGTGACGTGCTTTCATTTTTTTTGCAATAAGGCAAGACAGAATATTCACTTCATCAGAATCAGTTACAGCAATAAATATATTGCACTTCTCCACATTAGCTTCTTTAAGTACTTCAGTAGTGAGACAGTTTCCGACAATGCCTTTTACATCATAATCATTTGCAATAGAATTTATTTTCGTTTCATTACGGTCAATAACAGCAACATTATGCTCACTGCAAAGAACTTCTGACAAAGAACTTCCAACTTTTCCTCCGCCGACAATAATAATCTCCATATTTCCTCCTGTAAATATATATTATAATAATTATACTCTCTATACATTAATTTGTCAATAAAAATCCGTATAAAAAAACTCAGACTGACGTTTTTTTATTAAACGTCAGCCTGAATACTTTACCAGTTTTTCTGAAGTGATTTTGCAAGGTAAATATATACCACAAGCATGATAATCTGGAAAATTGCAGAACCTTTGTTATCAGACAAAAAAATTGTAATAATGTCAAGAATAAGGATAGCAAATGCGATTTTTGAGCATTTTTCGTAATTGCCTTTTAATCCTGCAATAGCCATAATGATAGTTGCTATAGCAGGAATCAACGACAAAATAACTATCAAAACAGCAAAACCGCCTAAAGCTGCTGTAGTTCCTCCTACCGCAGCAGCAAGTGAACCCAAACCAATCACTCTCATAAGAAAATTGACTGCCGGAATAACATTTGCGATGAGTATCAGAATGTTCCAGACTCTGAAAAAGATTTTCATTATCTAACCCCCCTTTATTATTTTATCCCCACAAATACCCCTATAAATACGTTTGTGCAGTACTAATATTATATCATATTCTGCTAAATTTGTCAATACTTTCACAAAATAAAAAACCGCATATTATATACGGCTTTTTTTGATTTTTTATTCAACAGCAATCACAGTAATATAAAATATCACTGAAATCACAGTTTTTTAGTTTTTCGGCATTTATGAAGAAATGACATATACCTGCATCTCCCCACATGATATTCTCATAATTTTTTCCGTCAATTCTACCGAAATCGCTTTCCATCTGCAAAAGCTGAAAATTATATTTTTCTTGTACTTCTTCCGATTCACGAGGGTCAAACTGACAGAAATCCGAAGAACCTCCGATTTTATGACCATATGATGAATTATCTTCATATATTGCC
>CAMWKY010000059.1 GCA_947174965.1 uncultured Ruminococcus sp.
ATTTTGAATTGTTAGATTCTTCTTTGAATGGATATTAGATTAGAGGCTAGTATAAGCAGGGAAAAGACATGGTTGACTGTACGCATTTTCTCGGCTATGACAAGGACGAAAACGGAAAACTTGTAATAAATCCTGAATAGGCAGAAATTGTAAAGCGAATTTTTCGTGAGTATCTAGAGGGAAAAAGCTGTTATAAGATTGCACGTGGACTTGAACGTGACGGAATACCGCCGACACGTGGAGGAAAAAAGTGGCATGATACGGTCATAAACCAAATAATCAGAAATGAAAAATACATGGGTGATGCACTTCTTCAAAAGACTTATACGATTGATTTTTTAAGCAAAAAACGCATAAAAAATAACGGTGCTTTGCCACAGTATTACGTTGAAGATGACCACGAGCCGATAATTTCAAGAGAAACTTTTATGCTTGTTCAGGAGGAAATTGCAAGACGCAGCAGCAAGCGTGACAAAAACGGCAAAAAAATCGGTTACAGTTCAAACCACTGTTTTTCAAAAATAATCTACTGTGCGGAATGCGGAGAAATTTTCCGAAGGGTGCATTGGAATAACCGTGGCAAAAAATCAATCGTGTGGCGATGTACGTCAAGGCTCGACAAAAAAAGTGAATGTCATGCAAGAACGCTCAATGAGGAACTGCTTAAATCCGCATTTCTGGAAGCAATACATATTTTGCAGGAAAACAAAAATGACTACCTTGAAATCCTGAAGAAAAATATTGAAACTGTCCTTAAATCGGGAAAAAACGTGAATTCAGAAAGTATTGATGAGCGTCTTGAAAAATTGCAGTCTGAACTTATTGAAAAAACAAAAAAGCATGAGGATTATACGCAGACTGCCGAAGAAACTCTTGAATTAAAAGCGAAAAAAGAACAGTTCACAATGGACGATTCATCAAAAAAAGATTACATCAGACGCATAAAAGATTTGCAGAATTTTATAAAAAACAGCCTGTCGGAATGCAGGATTTTGACGAAAAACTGGTAAATCATCTGCTTGCAAAAGTTACTGTTTTTGAAAATCATATAGATTTTGAATTTAAATCAGGAATTATTGTTGAAGTGGAAATTTAGCCCGAAAATAACCTGCTCCCTTGCAAAAATTTATTGCAGGGGAGCATTTTTTATGTTATCCAATCTACAAACTCGCAAGGGTGAAAATATTCAATCTGCACACTCGCCAACGCAAAAAACAGCAAATCCACAGACTCGCCGATTAAAATTGACTGTGAATTTGCTGTCGGTGTATATAGCTGATTTTTTCCCACGAACAAGCATACACAAGAATTGATGTCACGGCAAAGATAACAAAAATTCATACAATATAAAAAGTGGCTGTTTTTTCGGCATTTTTTGGGTCTTTATTTTTCGATTCTTGACATCAAAACTATCACTTCGGTGTGCTTTGTTGTAGGAAATAAGTCAGCACCGCATACACGTTCAACAGTATAATTGTTTTTGGAAAGAAATTTTGCATCTCTTGCAGCAGTTGACGGATTACATGAAATCATAACTATCTTTTTAGGAGATGCTTCAACTATTACTTTCAAAGTATCTTCTGAACAGCCTTTTCTTGGTGGGTCAACAATGATAATATCAGGTGAACAGCCTTTTTTATTCAGCATGGAAAATACTTCTCCTGCATCTCCGCAGTAAAATTCAGCATTTAAAATATTATTCTCCCTTGCATTTTCTTTTGCGTTTCTGACAGCATCAGGTACTATTTCAATACCAATGATTTTTTTTACATATTCTGCCATAGAAAGCCCTATAGTTCCTGCTCCGCAATATAAATCTGCAATTACGTCATTTTTTGTAGGATTTGCATATTCAAGAGCTTTTCTGTAAAGTCTTTCTGCCTGAACTGTATTAATCTGATAGAATGAAAGCGGAGAAATCTTGATTTTGTTTCCGCACATAATATCAGTAATTTCAGATTCTCCACATAGTACAATACATTCACTGCCGAGAATTACATTAGTCTTGTCTGGATTTATGTTAAGTACGATGCTTTTTATATCTGCAAATTTTTCTGTAAGTTTACGGCATAATGCAGAAAGCTGTCGGGAGATATTTTTTCTTGCAACAATACATACCATTATTTCATCTGTGTATGCACCTCGTCTGATATAAATGTGTCGCAATATTCCTGTATTTGTGGATTCATTGTATACAGACAGCTTTTTTTCGTTGATATATTCAAGTACAGTTTCAAGAATACCTCTGAAAATAACAGGCTGTAGCGAACAGTCAACAAGAGGTACAACACGGTGACTTCTTTGAGCATAAAATCCGCATACAGCTTTGCCGTCAACGACAGCAAGCGGATATTGTGCTTTATTCCGGTATCTGTCGGACTTTTCAGCTGATATATATTCATCAAAAATCGGTGTAAGTCCGCCGATTCTTTCAAATGCGTCTTTTACCATATCATTTTTTGCTCTACATTCTGCATCATAGCTTATATGACGGAATACACAACCGCCACATTTTTTATACACGTCACATTCACGCATTTCACGGTCAGCAGACGGAGTTATAATTTTGTTAATAATGCCAAAAGCGTAGTGGCTAAGAACTTTCACAACTTTTATTTCTGCAATATCGCCGACAGCAGTTTCAGGGACAAAAACCGCTATATTGTCAATACGGCATACTCCGCTTCCCTCTGATGTAAGACCTGTTATTTCTGCGGTGTAGATTTTATTTTTTTCAAGCATTCTGCAATCTCCTTTTTTTTCTGCATAAGCTGTTCAAAGCGGTTTATATACTCATACGGAAATTTATAGTTATGGATTCTGTTTATTTTTCTATCAGGATATACCAGCTTTGTTGATGATGCACAGCCAGCACCGAGAATTGTCTGTGTTTCGTCCATTATGAAGATATTATACTGACTTTCATATCCCTTTTTTGCATATCCAACATTTTCAAGATTATCAACAGTATTTTTCTGACGATACATATAATAAGGCAGATAGCCGAGTGACATAAGTTTTTCTATGCTGTAGTCAACCATTTCCGAAGCAGGATTTGACATATTTTTACATCCTGTTTCAAATAAATCCGCTGAACGTTTTACTGTGAGAGTATGGACGGTGATACTTTCGGGGGTAAGTTCGGCTATGCGGTCAAGCGTATTTCTGAAACTCTCTGCTGATTCTGTTGGCAAACCTGCGATAAGGTCTGTATTTATATTATCAAAGCCGATTTTCCGTGCAAGTTCAAAGGCTTTTATTGCATCTTCTCCTGAATGTTTTCTGCCGATTACACGCAGTACATCATCATTCAATGTCTGCGGATTTACTGATATTCTGCTTGCTCCGAAAGACTTTATCACACACAGTTTTTCTTCTGTGATTGTGTCGGGTCTGCCTGCTTCAAAGCTGTATTCACGTATATTATCAAGGTCAAAATTATTTTCAACAGTCTGCATTATTTTCTGAATATCACCAGCAGAAATAGAAGTAGGAGTTCCACCGCCAAAATATATTGTATCAATTTTAGTGCCTGTTTCCTTTACTATCTTTCCGATTATTTCAAGTTCACGGCAGAGTGCATTTATATATTGTGGAATCAGCTTGATTGCAGAATCCATACTATGCGATACAAACGAACAATAACTGCATCTTGTCGGGCAGAACGGAATTGAAACATACAGACTTACTGCACTTTTATCAATGCTTTCAAGTATCGGGAGCTGATTTACTGCTGTTTCGTATGCAAGATTGAATTTTTTCTGCGACAGTTCAAAATGTTCTGTCAGCTTTTTTTCAATCTCATCTTTAGAAAGTCCCTGCTCAATAAGTTCTATTACTTTTTTTACCGGTCGTATGCCTGTCATAAGACCCCATGGTGATTTTGTGCCTGTTTTTTTGCAGAGTATATGATAAATAAGCCTGCAAAGTTCATGCTCAATAACATTTTCTTTTGCAGTCAAGGGAAGTGCCATTATTTTTTTTTCAGGAACATCACCATTAAGGCGGATTTCTGCAAGAACAAACAGTCCGTTATCCCAGATAACACTTGCAAGAATATAACTATCGCTGTTCAGTTTTTCAAAGTCATTTGAAAAGTCAAATCTTGCTGTATGGAAAAAAAGTTTGCATACAGCCTCAATTTCGTATTTAAAAGAATTGCCATCTAATATAACAGGTATTTTGTTGTCAGTCATTTTTTGCACCGTATTTTCTCATATATGGATTATTCTGCTTTTCATATTCAAGTGTTGACGGTTCATTGTGTCCCGCAAGTATCTTATAATCGCCCTCAATGCTGTACAGTTTTTTCAGCGACTGAATCATATCATCTGTATTGCTGTCAGGAAAGTCAGTTCTGCCTATCGAACAGCAGAAAATTGTGTCACCTGAAAAAATTACACCGTCAGTAACATAGCATACGCTTCCTTTTGAATGTCCTGGAGTATGAATTACACGGAATGTATAATTGCCGTCTGTAATTTCGTCACCATCATGAACTATGCTATATTTCTCAACAGGCATATAAGGTTCGGAAACAAAATACATTGATGAACGCAGAGATTTATTTTCGTCTGAAAGTTTTTCTGCATCATCTGCATGAATAAAAACTTCTGCACCTGTTTCTCTGCGGACAGCTTCTACACCGTCTATATGGTCAAAATGCCCGTGAGTAAGCAGAATTTTTGTCAGTTTAAGATTTTTCATTTTAAGGTACTCAATAACTATTTTCGGAGTTCCGCCAATATCAACAGCTATGCACTGTCCGTCTGCCGTTTCCATTATATAGCAGTTTGAATTTAATGCACCAAGGTGCAGAGTTTTTATGTTCATAACAATTCTCCTTTGAAATAATAATTGCAGGGCGAACAAAGTCCGCCCATACAAGTTCACTGATTATATAGTTGCCCTGTCAACAGATATAACACCTTTGATTCGTTTTATTTTGTCAAAAACGTTTTTCAGCTGTTCTGTACTTGTAATCATGATAGTACATTCAACCATAGCATTTCCGTTTTTGAGAACTCTTGATGCTGAATGAATAATAGGCACTCTTGAATCAAGAAGTATACCTGTAACATCATGAAGAAGTCCTACACGGTCAGTTGCGATAACCTCAAAACTTGTCTGTAACTGTGAGTTTTTCTGGTCTGTCCATTGAATATCGCACCAGCGTTTAAGTTCCTCTGCATCTCCCCTCTGGACAACAGCTTTGTAATTGTTGCATTTTGTTGTATGAACTGAAAGTCCGTTTCCTCTTGTTATAAAGCCGATAATTTCGTCACCCGGCAAGGGATTACAGCATTGTGCAAATTTTATTGCAATATTTTCTATCTTATCAAGACTTATTATGTTTCTGCCCTCTGATTTTGGCTTTATTATGCTTGCATTTTCAAGATTGTTCTGTTCTGCTTTTTTGTAAATCTTCTCATATTTTTCTTTGATACGTAGAATAATCTTATCAAGTGAGATACCGCCATATCCTATTGAAGCATAAAAATCGTCGATATTTTCGCAGTTGTGACGACGTAAATCATCTTGCAGAAAATCAGCAATATCTTCTTTCGGAACATCAATATGGTGTCTTCTGAACATTCTTTCAAGTTCATTTTTTCCCTCTGCAATGTTTTCAGTGCGTTTTTCTTTCTTGAACCACAAGCGGATTTTTGAGCTTGCTGCATTTGTCTTTACAAAGTTCAGCCATGTTCTGTTCGGTCCTTTATCGGGGGATTTTGTTGTGATAATCTCACATACATGACCTGTTTCAAGCTGGAAATCAAGCGGAACTATTCTGCCGTTCACCTTTGCACCGACTGTCTTGTGTCCGATTTCCGTATGAACATGGTATGCAAAGTCAATTACTGTTGAACCGCTGGGAAGTTCTACTGTATCGCCCTTTGGTGTCATTACCACAATTTCATCAAAATCAGCTTCACTTTTGATAGCTGTTACAATATCTTCAACATCATCAGATGACTGTTGTGCTTCTATAAGCTGTCTTACCCATGCTATACGCTGTTCCATTTTGTCTTTACTGCGGATACCTTCTTTGTATTTCCAATGGGCAGCGATACCATATTCAGCCGTTTCGTGCATCTCCCATGTACGAATCTGAACTTCAAAAGGAACACCATCAGAATTGAGTACAGTTGTATGAATTGACTGATACATATTTGCTTTCGGGTGTGAAATATAGTCTTTTAATCTGTTCGGAATAGGATTGAAAGTTGCATTTACAATACAGAGAACGCTGTAACATTCAGCAAGATTTGATACAATTACCCTTACAGCATATTTGTCATAGATTTCCTCCATGCTTTTTCCATGCATGAAACGCTTTTTATATATGCTGAATATGCTTTTTACACGTCCTGTAATCTTTGGTGGTTCAATAAAATCAGCGTTTTTAATACCGTCCTCAATTTTTGTTATTATGTCATTTATAAACGTTTCTTTTTCTTCCTTGTTGCTCATCATTGCATTTTCGATTTCATGATAAGCAAACGGGTCAATATAGCGGAGTGACAAATCTTCCAGTTCGTCCTTTATCGTTCTTATGCCGAGACGGTGAGCAATCGGAGCATATATATTCAATGTTTCATATGCTGTTGCGACCTGTTTGTGATACGGTCTGTATTTAAGTGTGCGTATATTGTGAAGTCTGTCTGCAAGTTTGATAATCATAACCCTTATATCCTGCGACATTGCAAAGAGCATTTTTCTTATGTTCTCTGCCTGCTGTCTTTCTTTTGACTTCGTGTCAACTTTACTCAATTTTGTAACGCCGTCAACAAGCATTGCAACGTCCTGACCGAATCTTTTCTGTAAATCTTTCAGAGTTGCGGGAGTATCTTCAACAACATCATGCAGAAGTGCCGCACATATGGTGTCCGTGTCCATGCCGAGTTCGATAACAGTAAGAGCAACAGCAAGAGGGTGTATTATATAATCCTGACCGGAGGAGCGTTTCTGTCCTTTGTGTTGCATTTCAGCAAATTCATACGCCGAAATAATCTTGCTTAAATCATATTGCCTGTCATTTGTGAGAATTTTCTGAATGACCATATCAATTGTAAAGTCGTCGTGGAAGTCAGGTATTCGGCTGATTAATTCTTTGAGTTCAGGTGTTTCTACAGAAGCCGGCATAGGAACATTTTCTTCTCCGTATCTGTTTTCAGACGGTTTGTTATCTTTATACATTAATGACCATTCCTTTCTTTAATCTGAATATATAATTCAGATTTTTTATTTGATTTTTTCTCTTAATGAGACAAGTATCGGTGCAGAGTTTAAATCTGCTTTTGGTGCATCAGGTACTGTTCTTATTATTGAATCTGCTGAAGATATTGTTATGAAGCCAAGCTGTTTCATTGCTTCAACAGCAACGCAGAAACGGCAGTAATTTATATCAGGGTGTTTTAATCTTATATAAAGCGTATCAGAATTGATGCCAGTGTCTTTTGGAATACACTTATATATAAATACTGTCATATCTCTTGTCGGAAGCATTGCGGAATAGTAATTGTCAGGCAGTTCCTCATTTCTTGTAAACGATTCAAAAACACTAAATCCGTTGAAAAACTTATCCTGATTAAAGCCGTGCGGTCTTATATCCTCTATCTTTATACTTAACGATATGTTTTCCCTGTATTCATTTTTATCAAGAACTGCAATAATATCACAATAATCGCCGACTTTCAGAGGAAACGCATCAGGTGAAACCCAGAACATCAGTGCATCTTTTTGTACATTTCCGATTGCTATTCTTATTTTTGTATGTACACCGCCAGAAAGTCCGATTATATTCAGAATACGTGCATTTTCAATAAGGAAATTCGGTTTCTCGTTTCCCTCACCATATGGCTCAAGGATTTCAAGCTCCTGCACATTCTCAACAGTCAGTTCATCAGGTGTAACTGTTACATCTGCTTTTATTGTGTATACGGGCATTTCCTTGTGATTTTCAAGTGCGAATCTGTTTATAAGCTGACGGAAATTTTCTGCCATACCGTTTTTTATGGTAAATCCACCAGCACCTACATGACCGCCGAACTTTTCGAGTGAATCTTTTGCGTAGGTGAGTGCATTGAATACTGAAAAATCACCGAAAGAACGTGCAGAGCCTCTTATTTCGCCATTTTCTTCAGATGCTATAAAACATGGCTTGCCGAATTTTTCCTGAATTTTTGACGCAACAATTCCGATAACTCCATGATGCCAGTTCTTACCGCATATAAATATTACACGGTCACGCACAAGTGACGGATTTTCGTCAATCATCTGATATATTTCAGAAACAATTTTATTTTCAGCATTTTTTCTTTCTTCATTAAGTGTATTGAGTTCCTGCGCCAAAGGAAGTGCTTCTTCATAGCTTTCACAAAGGAATAATTTTACAGCTGTTTTAGGTGAGCCGAAACGTCCCGAAGCATTTATTCGTGGAGCAAGTCCGAATCCGATAGACCTTGAATCTACCTTTTTATTATTTAATCCTGCAACTTCTTTAAGTGCAATAAGTGCAGGGCGGTCGGTGTTGTTTATCAGTTCAAGTCCGTATGATACGATAAAGCGGTTTTCATCTTTGAGCTTTACAATATCTGCAACAGTTGCCATAGCCGCAAGGTCGCCAAATTGTTCAAGAGCTGATGTATAATCTCCGTCATTCAATGCCGCAACAATTTTTAATGCGATAACAGCACCGCAGGCATCTTTAAACGGAGAATGACAGTCTAAACGGTGCGGGTCAACAACTGCTTCTGCTTTCGGGAGCTGTTCGCCCTGCTGGTGATGGTCTGTTACAACAAGTTTCATGCCAAGCGAATATATATATTCTGATTCGGAAATAGCGGAAATACCATTATCAACTGTAACAATAAGCTTTGCACCATCATCACAAATGCTTTTTATAGCATCTTTGTTAAGTCCATAGCCCTCACTTCTTTCAGGAATATAGTACATTACATTTGCACCACTCTCCAAAAGATAAGTATAAAGGATAGTACAAGACATAATGCCGTCACAATCGTAGTCGCCGTATACACATATAAGCTGATTTTCGTCAATTGCCTGATTAATGGTGTCAACAGCGGACTGCATATCCTTTATTAAAAATGGGTCTGAAAGACCGTCTGCATCAATACTTTGCCTGACAGAATCAGGTGATGAATATCCTTTTGATGCAAGTACCGCCGATGTTAATGGTGATATGCTGCAACTTACAGCCAGTTTTCTGATAATTTCCTTGTTCTGCACACTCTTTTCCCATTTCTTCATTTTTTTATTTCCTCCTCATTTTGTATTGAATTATATTATATCACTAAAACGTGAATATTTCAATAACTGTTTGAAAAATCAGCATAATATCCTAAATGGTGGAAAAATT
>CAMWKY010000060.1 GCA_947174965.1 uncultured Ruminococcus sp.
GTTTTCTTGTATTTCTGTTTTCAAATTATATAAACATGGACGAAATTTATCAAGAAACTTGTTCTGATGACTGGGTAATGATTGAACTTGTTTCAAGATTGCAGAATATTCTTATGTGGCTTAATATAGCATCATTTTTACTTATTTGCTGTACGGCTGTTATTGAAATGCGTATGGCAAAAATAAATAAAAAAATTATAACAGAGAACATATAGAAAAAAGCAATTATTTAATAATAATGATATAGGAGGATTTTATTATGCAAAAAGATAAGGCGTTAAAAATTATAGCAGTTATTTCTGCTGTACTTTCGGGTATTTCTGTACTTCTTGGCTGTATGGTCGTTATTTTTCCGCAGTCATGTGGAGGACTGTTTTATGGAGGTGTGAGCTTTGCAAACTGGTCGATTGGTTCAGCTATGCCGTTTATGATGATTGAGGCACTATTTCCACTTCTGCTTATGGCACTTGCTGTATTCAATGCAGTATCAGGCACTATGACGTGTACAAAGGGCATTGTATCGGCTGTACTTACCGTTTTATATTCGATTGTAAAAACACTTGCAGGCTTTTGGATATGGAAACGTTCATTAAATGTATGCGTGTATGAAGGTCAGGAAATAGTATCATTATTAAACGTAGTAAATTCAGCACTTTCAATGATAAATTATCTCAACTTTTTTGCTTTGCTTCTCTTAATAAGTGTGGCATCTATTGAGATTTACGCATCAGTCAAGGCTGATAAAATATAACATGAGGTGACAGAAATGCAGACAGGTTGTTTAGGTTTAATTTTTACGGCGTTTATAGCTGTTACTGCTGTATTCGTGGTAAGTAAGAAGAAAAAATTAATTATGAGGTGATAAAAATGAAAAATGTTTTAGTAGTAGGCGGTGGCGGACGTGAACACGCTATAATCATGAAACTTGCAGAAAGTAAGCACGTCGGAAAGTTGTATTGTACACCGGGAAATGCAGGAATTTCAAAGTATGCAGAGTGTTTCAATGTAGGTGCAACTGATATTGATGGTGTTGTGGCACTTGCAAAGGAAATAAAGCCCGATATGGTAGTTGTCGCACCTGATGACCCGCTTGTGCTTGGTATGGTTGATAAATTACAGGCAGAGGGATTCATGACGTTTGGACCAAAGGCAAATTCTGCAATAATTGAGGGTTCAAAGGTATTCTCAAAGGAACTCATGAAGAAGTACAATATCCCGACAGCTTTCTATGAAGTATTTACAGAAAGTGACAAGGCTATTGCGTATCTCAAAGAGCAGAACAGCTATCCTGCTGTAATCAAGGCAGACGGTCTTGCACTTGGTAAAGGCGTAATCATTGCACAGAATGAGGAAGAAGCAGTTCAGGCAGTACATGACATGATAGACGAACTCAAATTCGGCAAGAGTTCCGCAAGAATTGTTATTGAGGAATTTTTAACAGGTCCTGAAGTGTCTGTATTGTCGTTCACGGACGGAAAAACACTTGTGCCGATGATTTCATCTATGGACCACAAACGTGCATTGGACGGCGACAAAGGACTTAATACGGGCGGTATGGGTACAGTCTCACCAAATCCGTACTATACAGAAGAAGTTGCAAAAGAGTGCATGGAAAAAATATTCATGCCTACTATGAATGCTATGAACGCAGAGGGTCGCACATTTGAGGGCTGTTTGTATTTTGGATTGATGATTACTCCAAATGGCGCAAAGGTTATTGAGTATAACTGCCGTTTTGGTGACCCTGAAACACAAGTTGTACTTCCTATGCTTGATGCTGATTTGTACGAAATTTTTGAGGCAATCTATAATCATGAACTTGATAAGGTTGATATAAAGTGGCATGACGGCTCTTGCGCTTGTGTAGTAATGGCAAGTGGTGGTTATCCTGAAAGCTATCCGAAAGGACTTGTAATGAATGGCATGGACGAAAAAGGACAGGTTGAGAACTGTTTTGTATATCATGCAGGCACAAAATTAAGTGAAAACGGCGAATTTCTTACAAATGGCGGACGTGTGATAGGTGTAACCGCAAAGGGCGAGGATTTACAGTCCGCACTTGATACGGCTTATTCAGGAGTTGAAAAAATCAGCTTCGAAAATGCACACTACAGAAAAGATATAGGACAGCGTGCCTTGAAAGCAATCAGATAAGGAGCATATTATGCAGGAAAAACTGACTAAAGGCATATTTTTCGGACTTGTCGGCAATATTTTATTTGTTGCGTTCGGTCTGATATGTCTGATTTATTATTATACTTATGATGCGGAAAGTATTTTTTCTAAAATTATGGAATTTATTGCTTACCTAACTGAATTTATGGGATTTGGATTGCTTATATATGCCGATTATCTGCTTATTGTAAGTCTGCGACTGCGCAGAATGTTGAAAGTCTGTTTTTCTGCATATATAGTTCTTGAATCGGTCATGATGTTTCTTGAGTTGAACTCTTATAACTTTGATTTTTACAAGCCCTATTCGCTTGCACTTGCAATAGTTCATGCGATAGTATGTGCTATGGCTTGCTTTGCATTTTTACAGCTTGACCCCGATAATACGAAATACGAAGTTGCAATTGTAATCTGTATAGCATTGATTTTAGCAGGTATGCTTGGAAACATTCTCGGAGTAAGAGTATATTTCAGTATTATAGCAAGTGCAATGGGATTTTGTGTAATGTTCGGAATGATACATTATCTGAGAATGAGAGAGGAAATTGAAATAGACTGTTATGGTGACAGGGCAAGAGTTGCTGAATTTAACAGCAGTACACTTTTTTCAGACTCCGAAACAATAAAAAATCAGACAAACAACAATTTTGATGATATTGATATAGAATAATGCAGAAAAGTCCGTGCTGAAAAGTACGGGCTTTTTTTGTATATATACTATAATTTTTGATGTGGAATTTGTGCATATATACAAACTTAAAAAAATTTTTTTCAATAATCAATGTTTTTGCATTGAAAAATGCCTGAAAAATGCCCTCTTATGAAAGGCGATTACAAAAAGTCTTTCAAAGGGGGTGTTTTGTTGCATGGGAATGATTCAATAAAAAAAGGTCTTGAAAAGCTTGCTTTCGGAAGCTGTAATGATGCTGTAGTGCTTGCATTTGCAGAGGAACTTCCGCCGTCTGAAATTATTGAAAAACTTGATTTATACAATGTTTCAGAGATTAAGCGGGTAAAGGGCGGGGGAGTTGAAATAAAGTTTTTTGACAGGCTCAAAGCACTTGAAAAACTTTATGAGCTTGAAAATGCTTTTGATAATCACGATAAAGCTTCAGAACTTATCAAGGCTCTTACCGTATCAGCGAAAGGAGGTGAGGAAACTTGATATTTTCGGAAAAACAGCTTATAACTGTCAACTGGTGGCTTGATGACAAGTACAGCAGATATGATGCAATCATATGTGACGGAGCAGTCAGAAGCGGTAAAACAATGTCAATGTCGCTCGGATTTTCATTCTGGGCAAATATGATGTTTGAAAATTCAGCTTTTGCGATATGTGGAAAAACTGTCACATCATTAAGACGAAATGTTATAACTCCGCTTTTGTCAATGTTGAGAAGCTATGGTTTTACCTGCACTGAAAAAGTAAGCAGTAATCTGATTGACATCACGTTCAACAACCGGACAAACCGTTTTTATCTCTTTGGTGGAAAAGACGAGGGTTCAGCATCATTGATTCAAGGCATAACGCTTTCAGGTGTATTTCTTGATGAGGTTGCACTTATGCCCCGTTCATTTGTGGAGCAGGCTCTTGCAAGATGTTCTGTAAACGGTTCAAAAATGTGGTTCAACTGCAATCCCGATAATCCTGCTCATTGGTTTTATAATGAGTGGATTAAGAAAACAGCGGAAAAAAATGCTCTTTATCTGCATTTTACAATGGACGATAATCCGTCACTTTCAGATGATGTGAAAAACCGCTATAAGCGACTTTATTCAGGTGCATTTTATGACAGATTTGTACTTGGAAAATGGACTGCATCAGAAGGTGTGGTATATTCAATGTTCAGCAGAGAAAATCATATCTGCAAAGATGTTCCCGATTGTGAAAAGTACGTTGTTTCATGCGACTATGGTACAGTAAACCCGACTTCTATGGGTTTATGGGGACTTCATGACGGAATATGGTACAGGCTTAAAGAGTATTATTATTCATCAAAAAAAGAGGGAATGTCACGGACAGACGAGGAACATTATAAGTCTCTTGAAAAACTTGCTGACGGAAAAAATATAAGCAAAGTTATTATTGACCCGTCGGCATCAAGCTTTATTGAATGTATAAAACGTCATGGAAAATTCAGAACTGTAAAAGCAAATAATGATGTTGTTGCAGGAATAAGGCGTGTAAGTACAGCATTGAAAGAAAATAAGATTATGTTTCATGAATCATGCGTGGATATTATTCGGGAGTTCAGTCTTTACCGTTGGAATGACAAAGCAGGGGAGGACGTTCCTATAAAAGAAAATGACCACGCTATGGACGATATGAGGTACTTTGTATCTGATATGCTCAAAAACAGCGGAAACAGCTTTTTTGCTGTTTCAGTTGCAAGATAAAAGGAGGAAAAACCAATGAAGTTATTTCAGAAAAAGAAAACACCACGAGCCGCCCCTGAACTTTATCAGGCAGAACGTTCAGCAGATTCAATATTGACTTTGCCGACTGTTGCAGAGTCTTTTGAAAAGGAACTTTTTGACAAGCTTAGGTATACTGTGCCTATAATTGATGCTGCTATCATGAAAATAATACGTCTTGCAGGCGGTTTCAGGCTTTTGAGTTCAGACGAACGCTTTCAGGAACAGCTTGAAAATTTCTGTAATAATGTATCAGTCGGACTTACAGGAAAATCCCTGAACTGTTTTGCCGATACGTTTCTTGATAGTATGCTTACATATGGCAGTGCAGTCGGTGAGATTGTCATTGACAGCGAACAGCAGGAAATTGCAGGCTTATGGAATGGTGATGCATCAAAGACAGTAGTATCAGCAGGAGCAAATCCTTTTGACAGAAGATACGCTGTAAAATGTGCAGACGGTTCACTGAAAAAAATCAGTCACCCTGAAAGAATAGTATATGCTTCTCTTACGGGCGGTCATTCAGTTCTGCGAGGACTTCCGTCATTAAGCAGTATTCTTTTGAGGATATACCAGTGTATCGGACAGAATTTTGACCGTGCAGGAAATGTACGATATGCCGTTACTTATAAGCCCGACGAAACAGGCGACTTTGTTTACAGCAAGGAAAGAGCCATGCAGATTGCAAAAGAATGGGCGGACGGCATGAATAGTGCAAAATACGGACAGGTAAAGGATTTTGTTGCAGTCGGAGATGTTGACATAAGGGTTATAGGTGCAGAAAACAAGCTTTTTGATACAAATGTACCAGTAAGACAGCTTATGGAGCAGATTGTTGCAAAACTTTCAATACCGCCGTTTCTGCTCGGACTTTCATGGAGTTCAACTGAACGAATGTCGTCACAGCAGGCGGATATTTTAACATCGGAACTTGAATATTATCGCCGACTTCTTTCACCGGTTCTGTGTGAAATAGGAAATGCTTATCTCTGTTCAATCGGCGCAAATGCGGTATGTCGAATTGAATGGAATAATATAAATTTACAGGACGAAACAGAACTTGCTGAAGCAAGACTTAAAAATGCACAGGCGGCTGAAATTGAAGCACGTCTTAACAATAATAAAAATTAATTTTATGGAGGAAATAATTATGTATAATGAAATCAAACTTGAAAAGGGTATGTACAACCTTAGCGAAAAGTCTTTCACATCAGCTCTTGAGGAGCTTGACCCATCTTCCGCATATATCGGAACTGAACTTGAATCACTTGACGCATTTGAGCGACAGCTTAAACGCTATAACATCAAAGTTTGCGGAACAGAATGTGACAGAGTTGAAAAATTCTTCAACTCAACAGAAACAGCAGTGCTTTTCCCTGAATATGTAAAAAGATGTATTTTAAAGGGATTTGATAATACAGTTCTCTCATCTGTTACAGCAGTAAAAACTGTATGCGAAAGCGGACAGTATCTTGGTTGTATAATGAATGATACAAACGAATACACAACAACAACGCAGACAAATTCACTTCCTGTTTCAGTTGTAAAAGAAGGCACAACAGCTGTTGTTCTTGAAAAATTCGGCAGACTTATCAACGCATCATATGAGGCAGTAAGAAAACAGCGACTTGATGTATTCGGTGTAATGCTTAGAAGTATTGGTGTAAAGCTTGCAAATGCGATATTGACAAAGGCTATGGATACGCTTATTAATGATGCAGAGAGTATTTCTGTAAGTTCTCTCACATATGCAAATCTTGCTGAACTTTATGGAAGCTTTGATTGCTTTGATATGACAACAGTAATTGCAAATCCGTCAATTGCATCTAAAATTGCTGCAATGGAACAGCTTTCCGACAGCAAGACAAATGCCGACGGACGTATGATTCTCCCATTTGGTTCAGAGTTGATTAAAACATCAGCTGTTGACGAAAATACAATTATAGGTATCGACAAAAATTTTGCACTTGAATTTATCACAAGTTCAGGACTTGTTCTTGAAACAGATAAACTTATTGACAGACAGCTTGACCAGATTACTGTATCTATTTCATGCGGATTCAGAAAAATCACACCTGATGCAGTAAATATCATCACAATTTCCACAAATTAAAATTAATTATTACTCCTCCGGTTTTTTCGGAGGAGTATTATAAAAAGGAGCGTTTTTTATGGACAATAATACACTTGCAAAAATTAACAAATTTACACGTCGTGAGTTTACAGACGACGAACTGTATACATTTTCCGTTATTCTTTGTGATAACGAAATTGACAGGGATTATGAATGTTTTTCGGACAATGCACTTGAAAAAATAAAGTCGCTTTTTATCGGCAGAACAGGCATTTTTGACCATAACACAAGTACGGCAAATCAGAACGCACGTATTTTTGATACAGAGATTATCACAGATACAGAACGTACAACAAAAAATGGTAAGCCTTATAAATATATAAAAGCTATGGCTTATATGGTACGTACAGACGAAAACAAGACTCTCATAGCAGAGATTGACGGCGGTATCAAAAAGGAAGTGAGCATATCCTGTTCAGTTCCACGAAAGATTTGTTCAATATGCGGAAATGAAAAAACATCAGGAAGTTGCAGTCATATCAAGGGAAAAAGCTATAACGGCAGAATATGTCATGTAGTACTTGATGATATATCAGACGCTTATGAATGGAGTTTTGTTGCAGTTCCGGCGCAGGTTAATGCAGGAGTTACAAAGAAGTTTTCAGATGAAGCAACAGAAAAATCTGCTTATGCTGATATAAATGAAGCTGACGAGGAACTTCGCAGAGATATTCGACGACTTGCATTTTTCAAGGGTGGGAAGTCTGCGGCTGAAACAGCAGAGATTTCCACAAAAGGAATGTCAACACCTCAGCTTATCAATCTGAAAAAATCGTATGAGCGACTTTTATCAAGAAAAGGTGCAGAAGTTCAGCTTATGCCTGAAAACAGGAAAGAGCAGTCCGCAGTTTATAAAATTTAAGGAAGTGAATAATATGTTCAAAGTAGATACAGTTATATCATTGTTTGAACTTTTTTCAGGTCAGGAAATTGCAAAGAATGAGGGTTTTGTTATTCTTGCAATGGACGAAGTTAAAAAATATGTTACTCCTGCTGCACTTAATGCAGATGAAAGGGTGAATTTTCTTTGTGCGGCAATAGCAAATTACCGCTATCAGCAGGCAAAGGCAGCAAGCGACAGGACAACATATACATATGCGGGCGGTATGGAGAAAAATACAGACTCAAACTATACACCCCTTGCATTTGCAGAAAGTATGATGAGGGATTACTTTAATATGTGCAGTGACATCATGATACCTAAGAATTTTGTGTTCAAGGGGTTTTCAAAGGAGAGTGATTTGAATGACTGATATTATTAACACAATAAAACAGGTGCTTGTCAATAATGATGCAGAAAATGTATACAGTTCGTTTGATTCGCTCCCGATAGAAGCAAAAGGCAGGTTTTTTACAGTAATCGGCATAAAAAAGCTTGAATACAGCAAACCGGTTTATTCTGAATTTACAATATATATGCCGTTCAGAACTGAAATTGAAATAAGTATTCTTGCACCATTAAGCACTTCGATTGATAAAGTATGGAATTATTACAAATCTAAAATAAAGGAATCCATACAGAACATAGCAGGACTTAATACTTGCATTTCTGATATATCTGTAAAGCAGGATAAAAATATCAGTCGCTTTGTACTGAAAGTCACTATATCAGCAGACGGCATAAGAAAAATTGAACGTGAGCAGGAGGAACAGGAGGAGTTGAGCAATGAATGAGTTTTGCAACCGTGAGGCGATACCAGTAGTTATAAACGGGCTTACTCTTTATTGTGAAAAATTCAAGGCAATATCTTCTGTTGAACTTCATGAACAGCCTACAGTTGACGGCGTGGCGCAGATAACAAACAGATTCAGAAAAACAATGAAGTTTACATTTACAGGCAGAATCTACAATAATACAGATGCGCCGTTTTCACTTCTGACAGTCTTTAACAGTATGGGCAGTTTTTCAGACTTTGAAATTAGCTATCGTGGAATGAAGATTGAAAAATGCGTTATAACCAACTTTACAATTGAGGATAAGAACGAAGATTTTGTTTATGTTTCTGTTATTGTGTCTTCTCCGCATTATGTAAGTCAGGACGAATGAGGTGAGGTATAATGACATCAGTTTCCGCAGTTTTCGTCCGTCCCGACGGAGAAGAAAGCAAGGCAATAAGAGTTCTGAATTTTTCATTTCAAAAAGAATCATATATGCCATATACCAAATTAAGTATGACATTTTCTGCCAATGAAGCTTTATTTAATTCTTTTGACAGTCCTTTTGATTATTCATATGTAATGTTTTATATTGATGATGAATGTGTGCATAAGGGGATAATTGACGATTTCAAGCTTACTGATGAATCAGGTGTGAAAATTGGCATACTGAAATCAAGAGGTTTTACATCGCTGTTACTTGACAATCATTATGAACCAGGAATGCATACAAATATATAAATAGATGACATTTCAAAAATAAAAGTGAAGAGAGGAGCCTTCTAGAATGTCCATGGCAGTGAAACAGGGGCTAGGCTTAGCCAAGTCCCATGGGGAAGAAAGTGGGGCTTTGGCTGTTGGAGAGGGACACTCTGGTACATCCTGCTGGTGCTGAACATTGCCTGTTGCAGAGAACACCCAATGACTGGCCCTGTTGCACAG
>CAMWKY010000061.1 GCA_947174965.1 uncultured Ruminococcus sp.
GTGACGGAACTGTCATGAACCGTCACCCAAACAAAGTTCCTTTAATCAGTTGTTGATGAACTTGTCTTCTTCGTTGTTCCAGCTATAGAGCTTTCTGATTTCTTCTCCGACTTTTTCAGCAGGGTGTTCAGATGCAAGCTTTCTCATAGCTTTGAAGTGTACCTGCTTGCCTGCACATGACATATCAAGCAAGAACTCTTTAGCAAATGAGCCGTCCTGAATATCAGCAAGTACTTTCTTCATAGCTTTCTTTGTATCTTCTGTGATAATCTTAGGACCTGTGATATAATCACCGTATTCAGCAGTATTTGAAATAGAATATCTCATTCCTGCAAAGCCACTCTGATAGATAAGGTCAACGATAAGCTTCATTTCATGGATACATTCAAAGTAAGCGTTACGTGGGTCATAGCCTGCCTCAACGAGAGTTTCAAAACCTGCCTGCATCAATGCACATACACCGCCACAAAGTACAGCCTGTTCACCGAAAAGGTCTGTTTCTGTTTCTGTTCTGAATGTTGTTTCAAGTACGCCTGCTCTTGCTCCGCCGATTGCAAGACCATAAGCAAGTGCCATTTCCTTAGCTTTGCCTGTAGCGTCCTGATGTACAGCAACGAGACACGGTACACCCTTGCCAGCCTGATACTCTGAACGTACTGTATGTCCTGGACCTTTTGGAGCAATCATAGTAACGTCAACGTCAGCAGGTGGAACTATACAGCCGAAATGGATATTGAAACCGTGAGCGAACATAAGCATATTGCCAGCTTCGAGATTTGGCTCAATGTCATCTTTGTAAAGCTGTGCCTGTTTTTCGTCATTAATGAGAATCATGATAATATCAGCCTGTTTTGCAGCTTCAGCAGCAGTATAAACCTCAAATCCCTGCTTTACAGCCTTATCCCATGACTTAGAACCCTCGTAAAGACCGATAATAACTCTGCCGTTGTCGCCGAGTGATTCTTTAG
This sequence comes from uncultured Ruminococcus sp., assembly GCA_947174965.1. Classification (GTDB taxonomy): domain Bacteria; phylum Bacillota; class Clostridia; order Oscillospirales; family Ruminococcaceae; genus Ruminococcus. Next base: position 969 of record CAMWKY010000061.1, read on the forward strand.
CGTTGAGTGCGTGTGCGTGACCCTGTGAGCCATAGCCGATTACAGCAATTGTCTTTCCGTAGAGAAGTGACAAATCGCAGTCCTGTTCATAAAAAACCTTTGCAGTGTTTTCCATTGTGAATTACTCCTTTGAATAAAAAATTTAATTTATGTAATTGCTGATTGGGCAATTATAATCATTCGTTTTTGTTTTTGTACTTCTTTCTGATAATATGAAACGCTGTTGCTAAAATAATCAATATGAGGGCTTCTATGGGAATACCATAGTAAAGTATCATTCCGCCTGTTAATATTGATATATTGTCATCATCAGTATTGATAAACACCAGCCCGATAAGAACAGTTATTGCCATTATCGTAAGCATTGTTATTGACAGTGAAAGCAGTATTTTCAGTTTTATATCATTTTTTGGAACATTCATTTTTCCTGCAAAATATTCTGTTGTTATGATATTGTGTGCAAGCAGTATAAAAAATACAATGCTTTTTGCTATTCTGTCTACAACATTAGTAACATATGGATAATATGGAATATATGCCCATAATATCAGAAGTCCTATACAAGCAATTGCAGAAACAACAGTTGCTGTTATAAAGTGTTTCAGTTTCATTATTTTTCAGTTTTCAGGCAGTTATCGCCACGTTCAATTGCGACCATACCCGTACGGCACATTTCCATAATTCCATATGGTTTCATAAGTTCAATAAATGCGTCTATTTTTGATGTTTCACCCGTAAGCTCACATATTAAAGCTGTCGGGGAATAGTCAACAATCTTTGAACGGAATATCTCAACAGCAGTCATGATGTCCTGACGTGTTGCAGGTGTGTTTCTCACCTTTATAAGCAGAAGTTCACGGATTACTGTTTCATGCGGATTGAGAATTTCCACTTCTTTTACGTCGTGAAGCTTTTCAAGCTGTTTGATAATACGTTCCTTTATATCGTCATCACCGTGAAAGACAACAGTAATGCGTGAAAATTCACTTGATTCAGTTTCACCCACTGTGAGACAGTCAATATTAAATCCACGACGTGTGAACATTCCCGAAACTCTGGAGAGAACGCCCGAAACGTTTGAAACGATAACACCGATAACAAATTGATTTTTGTGCATTTCTGTCACCTCACTTTATTTCAGTAATAATGTCCTCAATTGAGCCACCCGGAGGGAGCATAGGGAGAACAAATTCGTTGCAGTCTACAGCACAATCAATAAGGTATGGTCCATGATGTGCAAATGCCTCATCAGCTGCTTTTTCAAGTTCCTCTGCATTGAATACACGTGATGCCTTTGCACCGAACGCTTCAGCAAGCTTTACAAAGTCTGTCTGACGATTCAATGTTGTATTTGAATAGTGCTTGTCAAAGAAAAGTGTCTGCCACTGACGAACCATTCCAAGTACGCCATTATTCATGATTACAATAACAACTGGAGTATTCTGTGATACGGCTGTAGCAAGTTCGTTGAGATTCATACCGAAACTTCCGTCTCCTGTAAAGAGAATGGAGCGTCCTCTTTCGGCAGATGATGCACCGATAGCTGCACCCATTCCATATCCCATTGTACCAAGTCCACCGCTTGTGAGCATAGTTCTTGGCTTGCTGAACGGATAACGCTGTGCAACCCACATCTGATGCTGTCCGACATCTGTTACAACAATATCATTTTCTGATGCTTTTCTGCTTATAATGTCAATAATCTGATATGGTGAGAGATGTTTTTCGTTTGCACGCTTTGATTTGTCGCAAGGGTGAGTGCAGTTGTCGCATCTTTTTTCAATTGAAATAGATGTTGCACTTTCAAGTCTTCTCTGTTCTTCTTCACGAAGTTCAGCTATACGCTTGTTCCATTCAGGACGCTTTGTTTCGGAAATCATCGGAATAAGTCTGAATAAAGCATCTTTTATATCGCCCTGTATTCCGAGATTTGAACTGATATTCTTGTCAATTTCAGCGGAATCAATGTCAATATGTATAATCTTGAAATTTTTGTTGAAACGCTTTTTATCGCCTGTTGCTCTGTCGGAGAATCTTGCACCAAGTGCAATAACAAGGTCTGCTTCGTCCTGTGCAACAGATGAGGCATAGTGTCCGTGCATACCGTTCATACCTAAAAAGCGTGGGTGATTTGTCTGAACGGCAGAAAGTCCCATAAGAGAACATCCGATTGGAGCATCAATTTTTTCCGCAAGCTGTAAAAGTTCCTGTGATGACTTTCCCGAAATTATTCCGCCGCCAAAGTAAATATATGGTCTTTCGGAATTTTTTATCATTTCAGCAGCTTTGCGGAGTCTGCCCTCTGATGCAAATTTAAGCGGATATGGTCTTATTGGTTCAGGTTTCGGTTCAAAATCCCATATAGCTGTTTGAATATCTTTCGGAATATCAACAAGCACCGGTCCTGGTCTACCTGATTTTGCAATCTTGAATGCTGTACGGAGTGTGTCAGCAAGTTCACGTACATCTTTTACAATGAAGTTGTGCTTTGTTATAGGCATTGTAACACCAACTATATCAACTTCCTGAAAACTGTCTTTTCCGATAAGACTGCACGGAACATTTCCTGTTATTGCAACCATTGGAACAGAATCAAGAAAAGCTGTTGCAATTCCTGTTACAAGATTTGTTGCTCCTGGTCCTGATGTTGCAATGCAGACACCAACTTTTCCCGTAGCTCTTGCATAGCCGTCAGCAGCATGAGATGCACCCTGTTCGTGTGCCGTGAGTATGTGATTTATTCTGCTTCTGTTTAAATACAGTTCGTCAAAAAGGTTAATAACCTGTCCGCCCGGATAACCGAAAACTGTATCACAACCCTGCTCAATCAGGGTTTCAACAACAATTTTAGCACCTGATATTTTCATATGTATTTTTTCCTTTATCTATAAATTTATTGATTGGTCTGAAATTATCGTCTCTGACAAAAAAGCCCCCGACATTCCGCCGAGAGCCTATACATTTGCTTATACTTTGTGTATCAAGCAAGAGCATCTTTATGGCAGAATGAATAACGGTGACAGTCAGAGACGTTAATGACCGCACCAACAATAATGATGTTACAGAAAGAAATATAAACTGTTCTCATTATTTTCCGCTCCTTTTGCAAATGCTGTTAATATGTTCATTATAGCACAATATAACAGCAAAATCAATAAGGAACGGAAAATTTGTTTATTATTTATATTTTCAACAGGTAATTCTGTATATTTTTCACTCTTACTTTGTATTGAGCATAATATTTACAGCAGTAACAAGGGCTTTTATTGATGATACAACAATATCATTGTCTACGCCTGTACCCCAATAGCTTTTGCCGTCTGCTGTTATTTCAACATAAGATACAGCTTTTGATGCAGAACCGACTTCAAGAGAATGCTCTATATAATTGTTGATGCTGTAGTTTATGCCTGTATATGAGCGTACAGCATTGCTTACTGCATCAAGTCTGCCGTTGCCTGTATCTGTTGCAACTGCCTTTTTGCCGTTAAATTCAATACTTACTGTAGCTTCTATGCCATTGCACTGTACATAGTGAGCCTCTGTAACATTAAGTGGAGTTTTTATATCAACAAAATTCGTCTTGAAAATCTCATAAACTTCATCTGGCATAAGTTCCTTGTGCTTGTGGTCTGATACGCCCTTAACCATATATCCCACAACTTCACGCATCTTTTTAGGGAGGTCATAGCCGAAACGTGTTTCAAGAATATATCCGATACCGCCTTTTCCTGACTGGCTGTTGATTCTTATAACATCTGCTGAATATTCTCTGCCAAGGTCTTCGGGGTCTATCGGGAGATACGGCACTGTCCAATGCTCTGTATTGCCCTCCTCACGCCATTTCATACCCTTTGCAATAGCGTCCTGATGTGAACCGCTGAAAGCTGCAAATACGAGTTTACCAGAATATGGCGAACGCTCATACACGTTCATTCTTGTAACACGCTGATAGAGTTCGGAAATTTTCGGAATATCACTTAAATCAAGTTCAGGCTCAACACCTTGTGTATACATATTCATTGCAAGCGTGATGATGTCAACATTTCCGGTACGCTCGCCGTTTCCGAAAAGTGTGCCTTCTACACGGTCAGCACCTGCAAGCAGTCCGACTTCCGTATCAGCAACGGCACAACCTCTGTCATTATGCGGGTGGAGTGAGATAACTACATTTTCACGGTATTTTATGTTGTCGCACATATATTCAACCTGATTAGCATAAACGTGGGGCATTGAAAGTTCAACAGTAACAGGGAGATTTATAATAGCCTTGTCATTTTCAGTCGGCTGCCATATATCAAGTACAGCATTGCAGATTTCAAGTGCAAATTCAGGCTCTGTGCCTGTAAAGCTTTCGGGTGAATACTCAAAGCGGAAATTACCTTCGTATTTTTCACGGTATTCCTTGCAGAGCTTTGCACCTGTTACGGCAATATCAATGATTTCCTCTTTGCTCTTGCGGAAAACCTGTTCACGCTGTGCGAGACTTGTGGAGTTATAGAGATGCACAATAGCATTTTTACAGCCTTTGAGTGCTTCAAAAGTCTTGTGGATTATGTGTTCACGTGACTGTGTAAGTACCTGAATTGTTACATCATCAGGTATCATATTCTGCTCAATAAGTGTACGGCAGAACTCATATTCCGTTTCAGATGCGGCAGGGAATCCGATTTCAATTTCCTTGAATCCTATATCAACAAGAAGCTTGAAAAATTCGAGTTTTTCGCCGAGACTCATAGGAATAATAAGTGCCTGATTGCCGTCTCTCAAATCAACACTGCACCATACGGGGGCTTTGTCGATATAGGATTTTTTTGCCCATTTCATTTCAGAAACAGGAGCATCAAAAAATTGTCTTGTGTATTTGTCTGCATTTGTCATAAATATTCTCCTTAAAAATAAAATAAAAAAGTCTCTCCCAAGCCATAAGGCAAGGGAGAGACGAAGTTACAAAAATACTCCGTGGTACCACTCTCCGTTGATGCAGTACGCACCCACTCATCTGTATCATAAAAATACATATCTCTGTAACGGGAGAACCCGTTCAGGCTTACTGTTATTTCAGCCGACTGCTCAGGGACGAGCTATGACCTGTATCTGTCTGCCGGTTTACACCTGCTCCGGCTCTCTGAAAGACAAACTACGGGTTTTATTTCCCATCAAAGCATTTATATATTGTCTCTATTATACATCATTATTTTTTGTTTGTCAAGTGTTTTCTGAAAATTTTTTTATAATTCGTCAAGCGACTTAATCAGACCAGCTTCAAGCTTCTGGATAGCTATTGCGTCCATGCCTGTAACTCCGTCGCCATTGTTGTAGCAGTCGGCATTTGCTCTGCCCTGCATTGTAAGTCCGTATTTGTCGCTGTTGCCTATATGCTGCATGATAGCTGTTGCATCTGCTATATTGACTTCGCCGTCCTCGTTTGCGTCGCCGTCAAGTGTTTTTTCAGGCAGTGCATACTCAACATCTGATACTTGTGATGCTGTTTCTAACAGACTCCAACCCACTTTAAAACCAGTATTCTCTTTTATATCATTGAATACATTCATGTAGTCATATACAGTTGCACCCTTATCCAATCGAATATATATTCTATCATCACCATATTTTCCATATGATATATTGTTGTCAATCAGATAATTTTCAAGAGCTTTTTTATCTGTTTCGTTTTTCAAAAAATAAGCATCAAAAGAAAATGGACAGGTTTCAAACAATGAATGAGTTGTGCCGTCTTCGTTTCTGTAATAACGATAATAACAGCCATAAAGCCCATAATCACCATCAGCACACGGTTCTTCTGTTATATAAACATTCATTCCGCCGTCATAACAAGTCACTGTCGTTCCATTACTTGAATAAGAATAAAATTCCCTATCTTTTTCATCAAATTTATAATAATCTGATGCTTCTTGCCATAAGATATATTTTTTTTCACCATTGACAGTAAAGGAAACTGTATAATCGTTTACAGTTTGGTCAGGGGCATACATCCACCCGTCTATTTTGGCATTTGAAACAAAAGAAGTTAATGAAACCGCACAAACAGCAACAGCACTCATTGTTGCCAGAAGTTTTTTGAGTTTTTTCATAATGATACCTCCTGATATTATGCCTCATCAAGCGACTTAATCAGACCAGCTTCAAGCTTCTGGATAGCTATTGCGTCCATGCCTGTAACTCCGTCGCCATTGTTGTAGCAGTCGGCATTTGCTCTGCCCTGCATTGTAAGTCCGTATTTGTCGCTGTTGCCTATATGCTGCATGATAGCTGTTGCATCTGCTATATTGACTTCGCCGTCCTCGTTTGCATCGCCGTCAAGTGTTTTTTCAGGCAAAGCATACTCAATATCTGTTACCTGAAGTTCAAACGCTTCAGTTGGAGCTATCCAACCGCTTTTAAGACCGGTTTTTTCATCTATATCACTACATATTTTCATTCTGTCATATACATTCGTTTCTTTTTCAAACTGAATGTCTATTTCAGTTCTACCACACCAACTTGAAATTTTATACGATATATTATTGTCTGTCAGATAACTTTCAAGCGTTTCTCTTTCTTTGTCGTTTACAAAATAACTGTGAAAAATGCTTGGAGTACAAATCTCGCCTATTAAAGAAGTTGTACCGTCTTCATATTTGTAGCAAGAATATCTATATGCATAAGTGTAATAGTGACCATTGTAAGGTTTTTCTGCTATATAAATATTCATTCCTCCATCATAACAAGTTACTGCTTCTCCGGTGTTACCATCTATATAAGACCGACCTTTCCTTTCTTTTTCACTAAATTTAAAATAATCTGTTGCTTCCTGCCAAAGAACATATTTTTCTTCCCCTACTTCCCTCATGATAGTAAAGGAGACTGTATAAGGATTAATATCTTTGTGGAGAGTATACATCCAATCTTCTGCTGTAGCATTTGAAACAAAAGAGGTTAATGAAACCGCACACATAACACTGGCACTGATAGTTGCCAGAAGTTTTTTAAGTTTTTTCATAATAATACCTCCTAATAATTAAGGTTTTTATTTGATTTATAAAAATGTATTAAATCAGTAGTTATACGCATTCCAGCATTAATAGGATATTCTTTTCCATTTTCTTCATAAGACCCATCACCTACATTTATTGCTACAACCGTATAATAAGTTTCTCCTCGTAACGATTCAGTCAAAAAAACAGGACCACCGCTATTGCCTTTTGACGTATCTGTATCATAAAATAACAAATTGTTATCGTCATATTCATCTGGTAGTTTTTTGATTTTACCATTTCCAGAATATTTCATGTGTTTTGTAGAACTATTATATTCATATGGAAATCCTGTAACAGTTACAGTAGCATTCTTATTTTTAAAAGAATCAGTTGGAACACCTAAATCAAAACACATATATGCACTTAAATCTTCCTTTACAGTAATGAGAGCATAATCTGATATTGCATGGTATGTTTCATCAGATACAGCATTGATAAATTTTGTTGGTACATGATATTCTACAGGAGTAGCACGTAGTGAAACATTACCACTTGTATCAAATAGTAAAACTTCAGATACACTTCTAGGTGTTCCATCTGCGTAACCATATAAACAGTGAGCGGCAGTAGCTATAGTATGCTTGCCAACCACAAATCCTGAACCAAAACTTGAAATAGAACTTGTTTTAGTCAATATCTTAACAACGCCTGATTTTGTCCAGTCTATAACCCTGTCATCAGTATTAATAACTGCACGAGAATTATCATCTGTTTCCAAAGGTGCTAATGTATATGTTCTGAGAAGTCCACCAGTTTTAGCATTATATACTCTATATGTCAGTGAACTGTTTGCCGCATCAGAGTAGTTGTTTGTTGTATATGAAAACACCCAAACAATCATCAGTATAGCTGTAAAGAAAGCTATACATTTTTTAAAATCAAAAAAATTTGTTTTAATCATTCTTTTCACCATGTCCATGCTCCTGCTTCATAAAGTTGTATACAACGTACATCCATTTGGCTTACAACACCGTTTCCGTCAACGTCTAATTTGCTGAGGTCTTTCGGGCTGAAACGTCCGCCGAGATACTGCACAATATATGTGGCATCTGCTATATTAAAATATCCGTCTCCGTTAGGGTCTGGACGTGAAGCAGCACCGCTTGCAAAAGGCATCATACAGACTGCCGAAACTGCAACGGCTAAAGCACCTGCAATCAGTTTTTTCAATTTCTTCATAATTAAATTTCTCCTTTCAATCGTTTAAGTTGGTTGATATTCTTTTATATAAGGCCTCCTCGGAAACTAAAATAATTGTTCATAATTCATTTTACCCTCTATATAGTAA
>CAMWKY010000062.1 GCA_947174965.1 uncultured Ruminococcus sp.
CTCTAAAAGCGGTTTTATAGTAGTGTAAATCGCATTCCAAACTGTTACAATAATATTTCTGATAAATTGAATTTTTGTCGATATATCGTTATAAATTGCTGTCCAGATACCTACAAGGAAATTCTTGATTGAAGTCCAAATTGTTGTGAAAAATCCGCTTACAGCGTTCCATATATTAGTCCATAACGCTTTAATAGCGTCCATACCAATTTGGAAATTCTCCTGAAAATTGCTCCACGTATTTTTGAAAAATGAAATAATGCTGTCCCAACCAGTCTTGAAAGCATCAAAAAATCCATACAATGTAATTTTAATCTGTTCCCACAAACCAATCCAGAAATTTCGAAAATCCTCATTTGTATTCCAAAAATACACAAATGCCGCAACGAGTGCACCTATTATTGCAACAACACCAAGTATTGTACCTGTAGTACTACTTAAAACCACTTTTACCGCAGTAAATCCGCCCTTGACTTTGCTGATAATTGCTGGGATTTTTGAAATTACCGTCATCAGTGTTCCAACTGTTGAAATGACCTTGCCTACCACAATAAGCAAAGGTCCGAGAGACGCTGCAATCAAAGCGATTTTTACAATCGTTTCTTTTGTCTGCGGACTGAGAGTATTTAATTTGTCCATAAGTCCTTGTATTTTCGTCACAATACTGCGGATTGCAGGCATAAGAATTTCGGCAAAAGAAATGGCGAGTTCCTGCAACTGAGACATAAGTATTGTAAGCTGTCCGCTGAGATTATCCTGCATAGTTTCAGCCATATTCTGTGCTGTACCGTCGCAGTTATATATTGATTCTGTTAAATCATTGTAGTCATCTTCAGAAGCATTTATAATTGCGAGCATTCCCGAAAGATTTTGTTTGCCAAATAGAATCGCAGCATTTTTCATCTGTTCAGCCTGAGTAAGACCATCTTCAGTTTCACTGAGTTCTGCAATAATATCATCGTATTCACGCAAGTTTCCATCGTTGTCCACAAGGTCAACATTTACTGCACTGAGACTTGACCTCAAAACGTCCATAATTTCTTTCAAGGATTTCATATTGCCATATTCGTCTGTAAAAGCATTTTGTCCTGTGCGTACTTCCTTAACAGTACCAGCTTGTGCAGTTGTGAGGGCATTTTGTGCATCAGTAAGATTTTTTTCGGCTTCTTCGAGATTCAACAATGCTTTCTGTGCATTTGCCGAATCTCCGCCGTATTTTTCAACTGCGGCATTATAGGAAATTTGTGCTTTCTGCAAACTGAGTGTTTTCTTTTCAACTTCCCCCTGTGCTTTTTGAATGGCATCATCATCAAAAACTGTCTGTGTTTCTGTCATTATTAAACCAAGATTTTCCATTGCTGCAGCTTGTGTATCGGTTGGTTTCACGAGGTTAACAAGTGCATTTTTTAGCGAGTTACCAGCTTGAGAACCTTTTATACCTGAATTTGCCATAAGTCCGAGAGCAACAGCCAAATCTTCTGCACTTGCTTTCATTGAACCTGCAATAGGAGCACAATACTGAAAACTTTCGCCCATTAACGACACATTTGTATTTGCATTGGAACTTGCGGCGGCGAGAACATTAGCAAAATGGCTTGCATCAGCGGCGGTATATCCTAAAGCTGTAAGTGCATCAGTGACAATATCAGAAGTTGTTCCAAGTTCTTCACCTGATGCGGCGGCAAGGTTCATAATACCCTCGATACCGTTCAGCATATCATTGGTTTTCCAGCCTGCCATAGCCATGTATTCAAGAGCTTGTCCTGCCTCACTTGCAGAATATTTTGTTTCACTTCCCATTTCACGAGCCTTTGCACGGAGAATATTCATAGCAGTTTCAGTTGCATCCGCTCCTTCAGTAAATGCTAAACCCATATCTTCAGCAGTTTCAAGAATTGCTGGTAAATCTTCATCTTTTACAGTTCCAGCAATAGCACTGACTTTGGACATTTCAGCATCAAAATCTGCACCAGTCTTTACTGCAGCAGTACCTAAACCAAGAATGCCAGCAGTAACAGGCATTAAACTTTGTCCCACACCTGAAATTTTGCCGCCAACATTCTGTAAACTCTCTCCGGCTTTACCGATTTTAACAAGAGCCTCCCTTGAATTATCTGCCTCATTCTGCAAACGCTGTAAATCCTGTTCAGTCTCAATAATTTCACGCTGAATAGCATCAAACTGTTCGGGTGAAACAGGCTTGCCAAATTCTTCATCAACTTTCTCTTTATTAGTTTTAAGTTCTTTCAGTTTGTCACCAGTTTCCTTGATTTCACGCTGTAAATCGTCATACTGCTCCTGTGAGATTTCACCTTTTGAAAGCTGTTCATTTGCTTCTTTAGATCTCTCTTTCAACTTTTTCAGTTCGTCAGTAGTCTTGATGATTTCAGTCTGAATCGGAGTTATTTTTGCTTTCCACGCATCGTAATTATCCTTAGTTTTTGCTGCCTCTTCACTTGCAGTTTTCAGGCTGTCAAGTCGGTCTTTGGTATCTTTTACAGCCTCTCCAAGCAGTCTCTGTTTCTGCGATAAAAGTTCTGTATTCGTGGGGTCAAGTTTCAGCAGTTTTTCTACATCTTTAAGCTGAGACTGCGTATTTTTTATATTGTCATCAACACTTTTTAGTGATTTTGCTAAATCAGTAGTATCTCCGCCAATTTCAACCGTAATACCTTGTATTCTTTTTTTCGCCACTTCCTCACCTCCGAATTAGAATTTATCGAAATCGTCCTGCGTTGCAAGCTTGTTGTATTTGAAATCATCGTTTGATTTTTCAGTGAACATATCATTTACAAGTCCGACTGTCAGCAAATCAAGTTCTGAAAGAGCAATACCAAGTTCAACGCAACGCAGGAGGAACAGCGGAGTTGTCATTTCTCTGTCAGTCGGATTAGATTTTTTTTTGCTGTAATCTGAGTTTCTGTATTCAGTCCCCAGAGTTCCATTAACTTTGGAAGTACCTCATAAATACTGAAAGTATTGAACTGCTCCAGCCAGTCGTCAGGATTATCTGGAACTTTTTCGGGCTCTGCGTGACGTGCCATTATATAGGCTATATTTTCAAAAAGTTCAAGCGATTCAAGCTGTATACCTGAATTTTCACTGTCATTTTCATCTACAGTCGATTTCAGGGACTGCAAATCTTTAAAAATATCACGACCAAATTTCATACGGTAGAGACGAGGAACAGTCGCACTTGCTTTGAACGGTACTTCAATGCCGTCCACAAGAATATTTCTTCTGATGCCCATAATTCACCTCACAAATCTGATTACACATCAGCACTTGGGTCGGACGGCAGATACGGCATTGGTACAGCATCATACCAGCCATCATAAGCAGACTGATTTGTTGCCTCTGTCGTTTTGCCTTTCACAAGACCATTCACGAGAGGAGTTGCTGTAAATGAAAGCGTTTCAGTTTTGACTTCCTTGCTTTCTTCGGTTGTGCTTCCCTCAGTATTTGGACGGCTTGCGGTACAGCAGTAGAGAACATGGCGGATTTTGTGCTTGTCGCCTGAGAACTCGAACATAATTGCGAACTGTGCGACTTCATCTGTATTTCTCTCAAAAAGGACTCCGTGTGCATCAAGTTTTTCACCAAGAATCTCCTGAGCGAAATTAAGAGGAATAAGAGCAATTTCAAGTTCACCAGTGTAACCTGAATTATTGTTGATTACATAATAAACGCTGTCATCAGCATAGAAATTTTCAGCTTCGCCCTCTGCATCAACTGAAATAGATACAGCACCAGGTATACGTTTAGGGGTGTTGTAAATCGGCATACCTGTTTCTTCGTCAAAGCCTGTAATTTTGGCATAATGCACCTTATTCAAGCCAAATTTTACCTTGTTTTTCTCCTTAGTAGACATAGTTTAAACCTCCATATCGTACTGCACTTCGTAAAGCTGTTCAGACCTTATCCAAGTGCAATTTTTTGTATAAAAAATTTCATGATGCCTTAAAATTTGCTCAATTTCGTGTTCAATATCAGGATTTCTGATTGCAGTATACAGGCATATTTCAATCTGTTTTGTACTGAAATATACTTCATTGTCAGCACTGAAATTATTATCTTCAGGCACATTGAACAGCATAAACGGCGGTTCATGGTTCTCACCCTCTGCAAAATGATGATAAGCATAAGGCATTCCCATTTCCTGCATCATCTTGTTGATTTCTTCAAAAGTCATAATTTCGCCTTTTTTTTGTATAATTTCCGCAGTTGATACATAAGCTCCTTATCAGCATTTTCAGTTGCAGGAGCAATATGTGGTATTTCTTTAACATCGCCGATTTTATTACCATTGCGGTCTGTAAGTTTATGACCATTTTCAAGCAGATGAGTAAGCTGATAGCGGTTTTTGGAATGAATTGTGATTACCGTTTTATGTCGTTTTGAAGTCGTTTTCTTGGTCGCCCAGCTGTCTTTATATCGTTCAGTATCACGGGGAGCTTCCTGCTTGATAGCGTTCTTAACGGTATTCGCAGTTTTTTTGACAACCTGTTCCATTTCCTCATCTGTTAAATCCTGATAATCCCTCAGAATTTCCATTAATTCGGATTCCATTTTTTCAATCGGCATGGACATCTTTAGCACCTGCTTCACGGATTTTACACGAAATAATCATATATCCACTATGCTCATAATCAGGCAGAACGGATTTGATATTGCACGTCTGACCGCTGAACATCAGACGGCAGTTTGTTGAGTTCAGCGTGAGTAACTGAGAACACTGACGCACCTTGAATTTAATGTTTTTTACTTCTTTGGTGATACCAGCGTTTTCGGTTTCAACAGAATGCTGACTGACTACCATAGCCCAGATTGTAAGGATTTCATCCCATTGCGACGTATGATTTCCAAAATTATCTGTTTTTGTGGAATTTTCCTGAATTATGATACGCTGATTAAGTTTTGCAAATTCCATTAAATCTTCCCCTCTCTGACAGCAAAAAGAATACTCCTGAGAGATAAAGTCAGCCTTTGATAATCAGGATTACTGCGATTTTCATACAGATAGCCAAGTGCTGTAAGAGTTGCTGTTCTTGTGATGTCCTTATGAAGTTCAAGACCGTTTTCATCAATCCTGCCAACGTCCATAACAAGCTGTTTTGCGGTATCAAGGAGCGACAGAATTAATCCGTCGTCCTCCTCATAACCTACACGCAGATAATTTTTAGCCTCATCTAAAGTAATCATGTGTTTGTAGAATTGTGAAGTTTCATAATCTGAACAGCTTCGGGAAGTACAAGAATACCGTCAACACGTTCTTTCATCATAAATCCTACCATTCCTTCGCCTGCAAAAAGTTCAGTAAGAGGCTTGAATGAACGTGAACCACGGTCACCTATGTTGTAGTATTTGTAGTCGCCGAAAGCAATAGCATTTTCAGGTACAAATGCAGAAGTATACACAGGATAGCCAAGAACTCTGTCGGGTTCACCTGCCTGATAAGGCGGCTGCCAGATGTAAGCACCGTTGTTGTCCTTGAGTTTGCGGAGACCAAGAAGTGTACGGTCGTTCATGATAAAAGCGGCATTTTTTCTGTAAGGACGTTTGAGAGTATACACGAGGTCAAGCATATCGTCGGACTTCAATGCACTTGTAAGCGTACCCGCAACCTGACCGCCTTTGGTGGCATGGAAAAGACCTGTCGGTTTAGTAGTGCCGTTACCGTTGAAAAACGCATCTTCTTCGGCATCTGAAATTGCCTGACCGAACATCTTGATAATATAGTTCTCAAGCGGAAAAGCACTGTCGTAGAGCAATTCCTCAGTAACTTTGATAGCAGCTCCGACTTTGTGAGCATCAAGAAAAGTCTGTTCGAAAGCTGCTTCACCGAAAGTAATTGGTTTGCCCTCCTCAATCCATACGGCAGCGGTTTTTGAAGCGGCGATATTGATTTTATGTTCACCTTTTGTCGGGATTCTCGTGCCGAGTTTACGCATGATATTTTCTTCATTTAGTGATTCAATGATTCGCTTGTCGTACTCAACAGGTACTAAATAACCGCCGTCGCCGTCAACACCCTCCTGCAAGATATTAGACACCTGTCTGAAATTTGTACGGAAAGCATTAAGCATGGCGGTTTTGTACTCGTCAGATGCTCTACCGATTTTAGTGTTGGGATTGTTGAGAATAGGCTCGGAAGTGGGTTTGCCGAGTTCAGCATTCAGCTTTTCCTGACGTTCAAGGCGGTCGATTTCCTTGCCATAAGCTACAATCTGAGCCTCCATAGCATCATAAGTTTTGGAATCTTCTTCGGAAAGAAGTCCGCTGTCGTTACGCTTGGAATCAAGGAACTTTTTTGCCTCGTCCCATGCTTTTGCTCTTTTTTCTCTGAGTTCCTGAATAGTCATAATAAAATCCTCCTATTTAAGTAAATTCAGCCTTTTTTCAAGCTGTTCAATTGGTATGCTGTTTGCGTGTGCGGAAATCTTCTGTATAAAAGAGTTTTTTGCTCTTGAAACAGAAAAAGCCATAAATTGATTATCAGCTTTAAAATCCTTATTCTCAGGTGGTTTCTCTGATTTGTTTTCGGTAAAAAGTATATTGTCAACAAATCCAAGCTGTAATGCTTTTTCAGCGTTCATCCATGTTTCCTCGTCCATAAGATTTGAGATTTCCTCACGGGTGAGATTACTTTTTCGGACGTAAGCATTGATAATACTCTCTTTTACTTCATCAAGGACAGCAATAGCCTTTTCCATATCAGCCTTGTTGCCGCAAGCCCATGTCATTGGATTGTGTATCATAATCATACCTGTTGGACTGATTAAGACTTCATCACCAGCCATTGCCACAACAGAAGCTGCACTTGCAGCAATACCATCAATCTTGACAGTAATTTTGCCATTGTGATTACGGAGCATTGTGTAAATCTGACTTGCAGAAAAGCAGTCACCGCCTGGACTGTTAAGCCAGACAATCAAGTCGCCCTTGACTTTTGAAAGTTCATCACGGAATGTCTGCGGAGTAATTTCATCTCCCCACCACGTTTCGTCAGAAATAGGACCGTTGAAAATCAGCTCTGTTTCCGATGTTTCTTCGTTCTTCACGAAGTGCCAGAATTTTTTCATTCTGTAGTTTCCTCCTTTTCATTAGATTTTAAGTCAGCAAAATTCAATCTTGCAAATTCTCCAAAATATAAAACAGCCGCTTTGTCATAAGCTTTAGCAGCATCTTGCGGATTGGAAAAATAGCCAAGAAATTTAGTTTTGCCATTAGGGTGAATTGATGCTAAGTATTTTTTCTTACGTTTGTCAAAACACACACCTTTATACCCTGTTGTATTCGATGATGGCATTGCTGAATTTTGTGTGTTTTGGTGCTGTGTTGCACATCTTAAATTATTTTTGCGATTATCCCAAGGCTGTCCGTTTATGTGATCCACAACAATATTATCAGGAGCATTTAATAAAAGTCGGTGCAGTTTTACTCTTTTCCCATTTAATTTGTTAAAACCTTGTGCATATCCATATTTATCAACAGACCAGTGATAATTTTTCAGCAAATCCAAGTCTTCATTATCAAATATGAAATAACGATCGCCTTTTGTAATGCATTTTATGAAGTTACTAAAGACCTCATACTGTTCTGGACAGTGACCACAAGTTTTTGTATGACCGCTTCTAAGGTAATAACCACGTACTTCTGTAAAATTTCCACAAGTACATTTGCAAAGCCATAAAGTTTCGCTTTTCTCAGGCTTATTGATTTCGGAAATTACCTGTAATTTTCCATAAATTTTACCTGTCATATCAACTTTTTTCCCCATCATTATCACTATCCTTTCCATACGCTGCTCCAGCCGATGCAAGCGGTGTCATACTGCCGTTTACCATATATGTAAAACCGCCTTTATCTTCCGGAATTAAGTTCATATTTTCGAGTGTCCTCACATCATTCGGACAGAGGAAACCGTTCTGAATGCCGATACTATAGCCCTGCATACGGCTTGCATAGTCGCCACGAAGTAAGCCCTCAACGTTGAACTTGATGAAATACTGACCTTTTTCAGAATCAGAAAGAAGTGACTTCTGCAAACTCTGTTCCCAGCGGACAAGCCAGGGGTCAAGTGTATACTTCACAAATTCCAACGACTGCTGTTCGATATTGCTGAAAGTAGCGTGTTCAAGGTCGCCAATCATGTGCAGGGGTACACGATAAAGACGTGCGATTTCCTCAACCTGAAATTTACGTGTTTCAAGAAATTGTGCCTCATTATTTGGAATGGAAATCGGCTGATATTTCATGCCTTCTTCTAAAACTGCGACTTTGTGTGAATTGCCCGAACCGTACGCATTATGCCAGCCCTGACGGATTTTTTCAGGATCTTTGATAACTCCGGGATGTTCAAGTATACCAGACGGACTTGCACCATTTGCGAAGAATGTAGAGCCGTATTCCTCACAGGCAAGGGAAATTCCGATAGCGTTCTTTGCCATTGCAATCGGTGAATATCCCACAAGTCCGTCAAATCCCAGTCCAGGAATATGCAGGACATCTTCAGCTTTCAGAATAATTTCGCCCTGCTCTTTCAGATTCGGATTTGCTTCATCGTAACGGCTGTATTTGTAAATTAGCCTATTTTTTTCATCTCTGTCAATCTTGATTTTATCGGGCATAAGCGGATAAAGTCCCATGACTTCGCCATGCCCGTTACGGATAATCTGCGAAAAAGCATTGCCGTAAATCAGCAGGTGGGACATGAGCGTTTCCCTAAAAATAAAACTCGTCATTTCGGGATTCGGCTGGTCGTGAAGTAAAAAGTAAAGCGGGTGCATTGGCACTCGCTCTTTTCCGTTTTCTGTATATTTGTAGACATGAAGTGGCAGTTGTGCAATCGCCTCAGACAGTATTCTCACACAGGCATATACCACTGTATGTTGCAGAGCTGTTCTGTCTGTAACTCGCTTTCCGCTGTTGCTCCGACCGAAATAATAGCTGTAGGACGGTGAAGAATAGCTGTTTTTCGGCTTGTCACGACTTTTAAAAAGTCCTTTGAAAATGTTCATGAAAATCATTCCTTTCTAAAAAGATTTCAATTTTAAAATTTTGTTAAAAAATAAAAATTATTTAAAACCCTTTACAAGCAATTACAAATAATGTATAATTAAAAATGATTTATTTTATTTAACTAATAGGA
>CAMWKY010000063.1 GCA_947174965.1 uncultured Ruminococcus sp.
CTTTATAAATTACGATTTATGTTATTAATATTATACATCAAAAAAACTGTTATGTCAATAGAAATACCATAGTATTCTGGATTTATAATCAAAAATACTATGGCTAAAAATTTCTATATGAGTATCAACTTTAAACTGTGGATTTTTGTGTAAATTAATTATTCAGCGTCTGTATTCTTTTCAACGTAGCTTACTATGTCGCCAACAGTTTTGATGCTTTCAGCAGCTTCATCAGGGATAGAAAGGTCATAAGCGTCCTCAATATTCTGAATAAGGTCAACAATGTCAAGTGAATCTGCGTTAAGGTCGTCCTGAATGTTTGCTTCGAGAGTAACAGCGTCCTCCTCAACACCAAGCTGGTCAATGATAATTTCTTTGATTTTGTCGAAAACCATGGTAAAAACCTCCATAAAATTATTTAAAATGCTGAAATCAGTGCTGTTCTGTGAACTCACCGATTTTCCTAAACTTAGTATAACGTTCTTTTAGCAATTCGTCAATAGGTTTTTGAGATTTTTCTGCAATTTTAAGTGCCAAATATTCTTTAATATTTTCAGAAATTTTGTCTAAATCGTTGTGTGCGCCTCCGAGCGGTTCTTCAATTATTGTTTCAGCAACTCCAAGTCGCACCATATCTTCCGCCGTAACCTGCATAATATTGCAGGCTTCCTGTTCACGTGAAGCATCTTTCCATAATATGCTTGCGAAACCTCGTGGCGATACAACAGAATACTGTGCATTTTCAAGCATAGCAAGTTCATCACATACACCAAGAGCCAATGCACCTCCGCTTCCGCCCTCGCCAAGAACTATTGATATAATAGGTGTGCGGAGAGTCATAAATTCAGCAATATTTTTTGCGATAGCTTCGCCTTGTCCACGTTCTTCAGCAGACATTCCCGCATTTGCTCCAGGCGTATCAATAAAGCATATGACTGGTCTGTGAAATTTTTCAGCCTGCTTTGCAAGTCGAAGTGCTTTTCTGTAACCCTCTGGCAAAGGCATAGCAAAATTACAGTCCTTGTTTTCATTTATGTTTCTGCCCTTTACCTGTGAAATGATAGTGACGGGAGTTCCTCTCAATCTTGCAACACCGCCTATAATTGCATGGTCGTCACCGAAATGTCTGTCTCCGTGCATTTCATAGAAGTCTGTAAAGATGAGCGGAATATAGTCCCTTATGGTCGGTCTGCCTTTTGTGTGTACAATAGCAAGACGTTCCCACGCTGTTTTATTGTTGTTTTCCAAGATTCAGACCTCCTTTTCATAGCCGTGTATTGCAAGAAGATGTGCAAGTGTACTTCTTATTTTCCTGCGTTCAACAATCATATCAATAAAGCCCTTGTCCTGCATGAACTCCGCAAGCTGAAAATCTTCGGGCAAACGCTGTTTCATTGTACTTTCAATAACTCGTCTGCCTGCAAATCCTATAAGGATTTTCGGTTCTGCTATGATAATATCTCCAAGAGATGCGAAACTTGCTGTAACACCGCCTGTTGTCGGGTCGGTAAGTACTGTTATATAAAGTCCTCCTGCATCGCTGTGAAGCTTTACTGCTCCTGACGTTTTAGCCATTTGCATGAGTGAAACAATACCCTCCTGCATTCTTGCACCGCCTGATGCTGTGAACATTATTACAGGAAGATTGTTTTCCGTTGCATATTCAAATGCTCTTGTTATCTTTTCACCAACTACAGAACCCATTGAAGCCATCATATATCGGGAATCCATAACACCTATAACAGTTCTTATTCCTCGTATTGTTGCTGTTCCGGTCAATATAGCATCATTAAGCCCTGTTTCATTGCGTAACTGTTGTTGTTTTTCGGGATAACCGGGAAAACTTATCGGGTCACAACTTATCATACCGCTGTCAAATTCACTGAAACTGTCCTTGTCAGCAGTGAGGGTAATTCTGTCGGGGGCAGAAAGTCTGCCGTGATAGTTGCAGTTCGGACATACTCTGTGAAGTTCCTCGAAACGCTCCATAACTACAGTATTCTGGCATCGTGGACATCTGAAAACAGGTTTGTTTTCTTCGTCGGAAGTGCCGTTAAAGCGAAGTTTTACAACGTTAAAAAAATCATCAAACATTTTAATCCACCGCCTTATTTCTTGCTTTCCATGTATCTTGTGAGGAAACCATTGTCATAGTTTCCGCTGATAAATTCAGGTCTTTTTATAATTTCAAGCTGGAAGTCAATATTTGTATCAACTCCGCTTACGATAAATTCAGACAATGCCCAGCGCATTTTCATAATAGCTTCGTTTCTGTCAGATGCGTGTACAATAAGCTTGCTTATCATTGAATCATAATAGGGTGTTATTGTATATCCCTGATAGACTGCACCATCAATTCTTATTCCCGGACCTCCAGGAACATAGAGTGCGTCTATAGTGCCAGGGGAGGGACGGAAGTTCTGCGACGGATTTTCCGCATTTATACGACATTCTATAGCGTGTCCTCTTAATTGTATATCTTCCTGTTTCACGCTCAACGGTTTTCCATATGCAACTTCAATCTGCGCTTTTACAAGGTCAAAGCCTGTAACTTCCTCTGTAATCGGGTGTTCAACCTGTATACGTGTATTCATTTCCATGAAATAGAAGTCTCTGTTTTCGTCAACAAGAAATTCAATAGTACCTGCATTGTAATATCCGCATTGTCTGGCAGATGTAACAGCAGCTTCGCCCATTCTCTTACGAAGTTCGGGGCTTACAATCGGGCTTGGACATTCTTCAAGTATCTTCTGATTACGTCTCTGCATTGAGCAGTCACGTTCACCAAGATAAATTACATTGCCTTGCTTGTCTGCCATAATCTGTATTTCTACATGATGCGGATTTACAAGAAATTTTTCGATATATACCGTATCATCACCGAAAAAATTCTTTGCTTCCTGCTGTGCCATGATTATCTGTGCTTCCAGTTCGTTTTCTGAATCGACACGGCGTATACCACGTCCGCCGCCACCTGCTGATGCCTTTACAAGTACGGGATAACCGCATCTTCTGGCAATTTCTTTTGCTTCGTCAATACTTTTTACAGCACCTTTTGAACCGGGTATAACAGGAACTCCGGCATCTGCCATTGTTTCCTTTGCGGCGGCTTTGTCTCCGAGCATTTCAATAGATTTGTAGGAAGGTCCTATAAATACTATTCCCGATTTTTCACAAAGTCTTGCAAAATCCGCATTTTCTGAAAGAAAACCAAATCCAGGGTGGATTGCTTCTGCTCCTGTATTCAAAGCAGCCTGAATGACTGCGCTTATATTAAGATAGCTGTCTTTTGTTGCAGGAGGTCCTATACATACCGCTTCATCTGCAATTTGAGCGTGCAATGATTTTCTGTCTGCTGTTGAGTATACCGCAACAGAACGAATACCAAGTTCACGGCAAGCTCTGATTATACGGACTGCAATTTCTCCTCTGTTTGCAATTAATATCTTTTTGAACATTTATTATCTCTCCATTATTTATCAGCAACAACAAATGTGATTTCACACGAAACAGCCTTCTCACCGCCTACAGATGCAAGGGCTTTTCCTGTTCCGACTGGTCCTCTCTGTCTAATCATTTCAACTTCAAGGTCAAGAACGTCTCCAGGCAAAACCTGTCTGCGGAACTTTGCTTTGTCGATACCGCCGAAAAGTCCGATTTTTCCTTTAAATTCAGGTTTTGAAAGCATACACACAGCACCAGCCTGTGCAAGCATTTCAATCATGAGAACACCAGGTGTTACAGGGTGTCCAGGGAAATGACCTTTAAACCAGAAATCATCTTCCCTGATGTATTTTCTTGCCTTTATCTTTACTCCCACTTCCATTTCAAGTACTTCATCAATAAGTAAAAACGGGTCACGGTGTGGGATAATCTCCATAATCTGTTCTTTATTCATTAAAACTTCTGACATTTTTTGTCCTCCAATCTGTTATGCCAATTCATCTTCAGCAAATTCAATCCATTTGCCTTTTTCGTTTTTGTAATATAATGCGATATAGTCCATTCCATTTGCTTTTACTTCTTCCCATGACATGGTACTGCCATTAAGAAGTATACATCTGCTATTTTCGTCAAAGTCGAAAATATATTTTTCATCATCAAAATCTATTTCATATCCTAACTCAATTCTGATTTCAGACGACGGTATATCAAGCTTTTTCAACGGACGGTTTTTAATCTGTTCTTCTGTAAAGCTGTCACAGAACATTGCATCATAGCCATGAAAAACACGGTCGAACAGAAGAATTTCTTTTCCTGTCTTGACTGACTTTGCAACAATTTTCGGAACTGAAAATTCCGTGCTTACAATCATAGGATATTTCAGCATCTTGATTTCAAGAAATTTTCCGTAATACCATATTTCAAAACGTCTGCCATTCTGAGAATCCGCAATATTCACGGAGATAGTACCATTTTTTTCCTTGTAATCAGCTGTAAATCCGTTTAAATAAGTTGGAACAGGCATTATTTTATAACCATAATAGGCTGGTCGAACTCAACAGGCTGACCGTCGCTTACAAGAATTTTTTCGACTGTTCCGTCAAATTCCGACTGCACTTCGTTCATGAGTTTCATGGACTCTATAATCATGATAACGTCACCTTTTTTCACCTTGTCGCCAACTTTTACAAATGGCGGTTTATCAGGTGAGGGGGACTGGTAGAATGTACCAACAATCGGCGACTTTACAACGTTTCCGTCAATTTTCTGCTGAACAGGTTCAGCGATAGTCGGAGACGGAGCAGGGGCGGACTGTACAGGTGCAGTAATTCCCATGGGTACGGGCATTACAGGCGGTGCGGGCGGAGTTTTCTTGCCCTTGATTGTAAGATTGCAGTCGCCTACACTTACTGTAATCTCTGAAAGTTCATTTTCGGAAACGATTTTTGCAATCTGTTCTATTTTCTTCATATTAATTGAATCAAAAAGTTTATTTTCCATTTAAAATCCTCCTTATTCTGTCACTTTCTTAAAGCAAAGTGTTGCATTGTGACCGCCGAAACCAAGTGAATTTGACAATACTGCATTGACTTCCTGTTCAATATTTCCGTTTACGCAGTAATCAAGGTCGCACTCCTCATCAGGTACTTTGTAGCCGACAGTTGCATGAATCAAGCCTTCCTGAATTGATTTTGCGCATACAATAGCTTCAATTGCACCTGCCGCACCAAGAAGGTGACCTGTCATTGACTTTGTGGAACTGATTTTCACGTTTTTAGCATTATCGCCGAAAGCAAGTTTGATTGCTGCTGTTTCGTATAAGTCGTTAAGATGTGTAGATGTGCCATGTGCATTGATATAATCAATATCGGACGGAGCAAGTCCAGCCTCCTGCATTGCAAGAGTCATTCCCATGCCTGCGGCTTCACCTGTCGGCATTGGTGATGTTATGTGATAAGCGTCACAAGTTGCGCCGTATCCAGCAACCTCCGCATAAATCTTTGCACCTCTTGCTTTTGCGTGTTCGTATTCTTCAAGTACGAGAACACCGCTTCCCTCACTGAGTACAAAGCCGTTTCTTTCCTTATCAAATGGAACAGATGCTCTTTCAAGATTATCAGACTTTGTAAGAGCTTTCATGTTTGCAAATCCTGCAAAAGTGAACTCAACATTAGTACTTTCAGTACCGCCGGCAAGACATACATCAAGATAGCCGTCCTTGATTTTTCTGAATGCTTCTCCGATACAATGTGTTGCAGTTGCACAAGCTGTAGAAACATCAAAGTTTGCACCCATGAACTTTGTTTTCATGGAGACAGTACCAGCCGCCATATTGCTTATCATCATCGGGATATAGAACGGTGAAACACGTCCTGCACCTTTTTCAAGATATTTGCAGTGTTCTGATAATGTAAGGTCGATACCGCCGATACCTGAGCCGACAATAACACCTGCACGGAATTTGTCAACATCTGAAAAATCTGTACCTGCGTCCTGCAATGCTTCATGTGCGGCAACTACAGCATATTTTGTGAACATATCCATACGCTTTGCTTCTTTTTTGTCAAAACAACCCTCAATGTCAAAGTAATCGGATTCATCAAAATCACGGACTGTACCAGCGATTTTAACTCCTGTACCCTCTGTATCGAATTTATCAATAAAAGAAAAGCCGATTTTATTAGCTTTTATACCTTCCCAGAATTTGTTTACACCTGTTCCAAGCGGTGTAACTGCACCCATACCTGTAATAACAACTCGTCTGCTCATATTTTTTTCCTTTCTTTTTATTTTTATAGATTTACATTGAAAGTCCGCCTGAAATTTCAATAACCTGTCCTGTAACATAAGATGCGTCATCTGATACAAGGAAAGAAACAACAGATGCAATTTCTTCAGGTTCGCCATATCTTCCAAGTGCAACCTGCGCAAGCATCTTGTTTTTGAGTTCTTCTGAAAGTACATCTGTCATTGGTGTATGAATAAATCCAGGTGCAACGGCATTGCAGGTTATATTGCGTGAGCCGAACTCCTTTGCAACTGTTTTTGTCATTCCGATTATAGCAGCTTTTGATGCTGAATAGTTGACTTGTCCGGGATTGCCGTAAAGTCCTGCAACAGATGATACATTGACAATTCTGCCGTGTCTCTGTTTCATCATGACAGAACATACGTGCTTCATCATGTTATATACACTTTTCTGATTTACTGCGATAACTGCATCATAATCAGATTCTTTCATTCTTGCAAGCAGAGTGTCTTTTGTGATGCCTGCATTGTTTACAAGTGCGTCAATAGTGCCGAAATCTGCCTTTACCTGCTTAACCATTGCTTCACAATCATCAAATTTTGAAACGTCAGCAGCTATGCACTCTGCCTTTACACCAAATGTTCTGCACTCCTCTGCAACAGCAAGAGCCTTTTCCTTGTCGCTGTCGCTCGGATAGTGATTGATTACAACGTCAAATCCGTCTTTTGCAAGTCTTTTTGCTATACAAGCACCTATTCCCTGTGATGCACCTGTTATAATTGCTGTAGCCATATTTATATCCTCCAATTCAACATATTTTATCTGTTAAGAAGTTTTTCAGCCTGCTCCATAAGTTCCTTTACAATAGCATCACATGGCTTGATTTCATTAATCATGCCTGCGATTGCTCCGCAGAGGAATGAACCTTCATCAAGATTGCCGTCTTGTACAGCCTTGCGGAGTGAGCCTAAAGTGATTTCCTCAAACTGTTCGGGAGTAAGTGAGCCATCTTTTTCACCGTTTGCAAGCTTCTTTGAAAATTTAGTTTTCACATTTCTGCATGGGTGACCTGTATATCTTCCTGTTACAACGCTGTCGGTGTCCTTTGCTTTTATTATAAGGTCTTTGTAGGTCTGGTGAATCTGACATTCTTCTGATGCAAGAAAACGTGTACCAATCTGCACACCCTCTGCGCCGAACATGAATGAAGCCGCAATTCCTCTGCCGTCTGCGATACCTCCTGCGGCGATTACCGGAATTTCAAGTGCATCTACAACCTGCGGTACAAGGCACATTGTCGTATTTTCACCTATATGTCCGCCCGATTCCGTACCCTCTGCAACAACTGCATCTGCTCCTGCACGTTCCATTCTCTTTGCAAGTGCAACAGACGGAATAACAGGTATAACCTTGATGCCTGCTTCTTTCCATGCAGGAATATATTTTCCGGGATTTCCTGCTCCTGTTGTTACAACAGCAACTTTTTCGTCAATACAAAGTTGTGCAAGGTCGTCGGCATTAGGACTCATGAGCATGATATTTACTCCGAACGGCTTATCTGTCTTTTCCTTGCACTTGCGAATCTGGTCACGGAGATAGTCAATAGGTGCTGAACCTCCTGCTATAAGACCTATACCGCCTGCATTTGATACAGCTGATGCAAGGTTATGTTCGGAAACCCATGCCATTCCGCCCTGAATTATCGGATATTTACAACCTAAAAGTTCAGTTATTCTTGTTTTCATAATATATACTCCTTTATTTTAATATTCTAAAATTACGCTTCCATAAGTAAGACCTGCACCGAATCCGATAAGTGCAAGTTTCTGTCCACGCTTTATAAGACCTTTTTCAAGTGCTTCACAAAATGCAAGCGGGATAGATGCGCTTGACGTGTTTCCGTGATGGTCTAATGTCACAATAAATTTTTCTATGCTGACACCTAAATTTTTAGCGGCAGTTTCAATTATTCTTACATTAGCCTGATGTGGTATAAACCAGTCAATATCCTCACTCTTTATGCCTATTTTTTCAGAAGCAGAGTTAAACGCCTTTGGAAGTGCCTTTACAGCAAATTTATACACTTCTTTTCCGTCCTGATAAAGCTGGTGCATTGGTTTTTCAGGAAAACCGTCGTCAAAATTATTTTCAGTTTTAACTTCCGGTGCTATCTGAACATTTCTTGCAAAAAGCTTTTTTGCTCCACCACCGTCAGATGCAAGGAATGACGAAAAAATCTTGTCACTTTTTTCAATTACGGCAGCTGCTGAACCGTCACCAAAAAGAATACAAGTTCCTCTGTCCTTGAAATCTACAAATCGGGACAGTGCTTCTGTGGCAACAACAAGAACATATTTAAGGCTATTATCAGTATCAAGAAAACGGCTTGCAGTATCAACAGCATATACAAATCCCGAACAGGCAGCACCTAAATCAAAGGCGGCAGCGTTATAAGCACCGATTTCATGCTGAATTATACTTGCAATGCTCGGAGTTAGAAAGTCGGAAGTTATTGTACTTGTAATTACAAGACCTATTTCATTCGGGTCTATACCTGCATTTTCAATTGCTTTCTGTGCAGATTTCAAACCCATATACCATGCAGGCTCCCAACCTGCCATATGACGTGAATATATACCAGTGCGGGTTCTTATCCATTCATCATTTGTATCAATGAATTTTTTGAAGTCATCATTAGTTAGTTGCTGTTCGGGCAGATAGCTTCCCATACCCATAATGTTAATACCCATAATTTGCTCCTTTTCTTTGGTATGTTTACATTGATGTTTTATTTTGTTAAGGGTGATGAAAAATAAAAATAAAAAAACTGTTGTAAAAAACCAAAATATATGTTATATTATTATTATACCATTAATTCATAACGCAGAAGTGATATATAT
>CAMWKY010000064.1 GCA_947174965.1 uncultured Ruminococcus sp.
AATTGACTTTATCAGAAAATTATGATATAATAGTAAAAGATAATAATTGGTTACTATGTTCGGGAGGCGATAACATATGGAAAACAACAATCAGAGCAGACTTGACGGTCTTTATAATGCCTTTTCTGTTGTTGCTGAAGGTGCTTATGTCTATTTATGCGATATGAAAACAAATATGTCACGCTGGTCGAAAATGGCTGTTGATTTTTTCAATTTGCCCTCTGAATATATGTACGATGCCGGAAAAATATGGGAACAGAAAATTCATCCTGATGATAGAGAAAGCTACAATAAAAGTATAAGCAATATTTTTTCAGGTAAAGATTCCGGACATGATATGCAGTACCGTGCAATGTCTGCCGACGGAAATTATACTGTATGCACGTGCAGAGGGGTTGTTATCCGTGACGAAAACGGCAATCCTGAATATTTTGGCGGTATTATCAGAAATCACAGTATTTTCAGCTACATAGATAATATAACAGGATTAAGAAGTCTTTATGGATATTTTGACGATATAAGAGGACTTTTCGATAAATCTGTTCCGACTCTTATTATTATGATAGGGCTGTCATCTTTTTCTGATATAAATGACGTTTACGGCTACACTTTCGGAAACCGCACTTTACAGGTGCTTGCAAAGAAAATCAAGGAAGTATTTGCAAACAAAGGTGCTATTTACCGTATGGGCGGTACTCGTTTCGCTATTATAACTCATACACTCAATGCAAATGAAGCAAAAGAACTTTATGAAAAATTACAGCATGAAGTAAGAATGAATTTCTTTGTAGATGGCATAAAAATTCCTCTATCAATGAATGGCGGTGCTATTGTTGCTGACAGGCTTGACATTTCAGCAAATACTTTCTATTCATGTCTAAGATATGCCTACTATGAATCAAAGCATCATAAATTCGGCGGATTTGTTATTTTTGATGATGTAGTAAGTGTTGATAACCGTCATATTCTGGAGCAGATTAATGTTATAAGAAACTGCATAACAGAGGATTGCAAGGGCTTTTATCTTTGTTATCAGCCTATTGTCGATTCAAAAACAGAAAAACTGCGTGGAATGGAAGCACTTATCCGCTGGAAAAATGATGAATATGGTACAGTTCCTCCTAATACCTTTATACCTGTTCTTGAACAGGACGCACTTTTCCCGGAATTAGGAAAATGGATTCTTAAACAGGCTATGATTGACGGTAAAAAATTTCTCGAAAAAAATCCCGACCTTGTTATAAATGTTAATCTGTCATATACACAGCTTGAAAGAGATAATTTCGTGAAAGAAATTTTTGATATTATTGAGCAGATAAAATTTCCGACAAGAAACTTATGCCTTGAACTTACAGAAAGATGCAGACTGCTTGATACTGATATGCTTAAAGATATGTTTTCTGTTTTCAGGGAAAAAGGAATAAAAATAGCTGTTGATGATTTTGGAACAGGTTTTTCCTCACTCGGTTTTCTGCGCTCAATTCCTGTAGACGTTGTAAAAATCGACAGAGAATTTATAAAGGATATTCAGAAAAGTATCACTGATAAATATTCAGTAAAATTTATTTCTGAAATTGCAAGTGCATTTGATGCAGATGTATGTGCAGAGGGCATTGAAAATCCGGAAGTGCGTGACTGCCTTAAAGAATATGAAATCTGCAGTTTGCAGGGATATTATTATTCAAAGCCGATAACAGCAGATGAAATGCTGGATTTATTATAAAAAAGATAACTGTCCGTTGAAATATGCGGACAGTTTTTTTGTTAACAGATTATTTACAATTTTTTCTGCACATTTTTTCCTCCTTGTACGTTGTACATTACAGAAAACAATTTTCAGGAGGAAAATATTATGATTAAAAAATTTACTGCTTTCATTATGGGTCTTATGGTAACTGCTTCGGCAAGTACATTCACTGCAAACGCTGAAACAATCAAAACTCAGGATTTTAAGTCCGCAT
Source organism: uncultured Ruminococcus sp. (assembly GCA_947174965.1). Classification (GTDB taxonomy): domain Bacteria; phylum Bacillota; class Clostridia; order Oscillospirales; family Ruminococcaceae; genus Ruminococcus. Next base: position 1,962 of record CAMWKY010000064.1, read on the forward strand.
TTGAAATCGGTCAGCATCTCAAAGCTGGTGATGATATTGATGTCGGAATTGATTCTAAAAAGTCATTCGGAATAAAGACGTTCATCAATGGTGAGGAATATTACAGAAGTTTTCTCAGCGGTCACTATGCTATGCCGTGCGATATGGTAGTTGTATATGTAACCGAAGACTATATGCAACTTGTTGCTGAATCGGATATTGCAGACTGTATCGACGTTACAACGCTCAACACTGGTGACATTATTGATACTACAAAGTTCATGCTTCTTTACGATTACATAACAGATACATATGACAGAGGCTTTCTTGCGGATTATGACGATGTAGGCGAGGGAACTATTGATGTTGCATATATTGACCACGAAAATAAGTCCATTATACTGCGTGCATCTGAAAATATGGGTGATTTTGACGGCAACGGCAGTTTTAATATATCTGATGTTGTCAGATTTCAGCAATGGCTTATGGGAAAAGAAGATGACAGATATAGTACAAAATGGTACAATGTTGACTTAAATAAGGACGGTTCAGCAGATGTTTTTGACTTCTGCATCATGAAGAAAATGCTTGCTGAAAGTCTTTGCAATCCGCATATAATGACACTTGACGAACTTTATTACTTCACACTGAACAGCTATGAAAAAACGCTTACTTTTGATGATTTTGCAGGATTTGAATACATCAGAACTGATTCAGGCTATGAATATCCAATAGAAGATACTAATGATGTTATCCAGATTGTAGGCGATATGGACAGCGGATATATCGAAAATATCTATTACTGCAATACTGCAAACGGCAAAAAGGTTCCTTTTGACGATTTTTGTAAGTTTATTTACCTTTACAGTGACGAATTATAATATACTGCCTGCTAACAGGTCTACTTGATGTTTTTCTGAAACTGCATAAGTTCTTTTGTAAGCTGTTTTGCGGAAAAATAGCTATTGATAATGCTTATAAAATTAGCAAGTATAAATATCACAAACACACTGACAATTATTCCTGTAACAACCTTTGCTTTTTCAGTGTGAATTTCAGGACTTATCACACCTACACTCACTACTTCAATTTCAATAACCGCAAACTGTATGATTTTACGCAGAATTATCTGCTTGTTGGACAATTCATTCCGAGAATACATGAGCAGATTTGGAATAACTCCGAGAATTGCAAAAATAAACGGAGAAGCCAATACATCATATCCGAATCTTGCATCAGGGTCAAAAGCAAGTCCAAGAATCATAATTCCTGCCGTAATACAGGTTACAAGAATAAAAAATGTCATAAGCGACCTGTAAACTATTTCTTTAATACTCATAAATTCCCACCTTTCAAAGCTTTTTTCAGTTCAGGTACATATTTTCTTGAAATGATAATCTGTTCTCCGTTCTGAAGTACAGCTGTAAATCTGCCGTTCAGCGAGGATTTTATTGACTCAATCTTCATAAGATTCAAAAGCACTGATTTTGATACACGCAGAAAATGTTTTTCCTTTAAAGTTTCCTCAAGCTCATACAGTTTCTGGCGTGTTTCGTATACCTGTTCTTCGCAGTAAATAAATACCTTGTTGTCTACTCCTTCAATATAGAACACATCAGAAACAGGAATTTCATATTGTGCGCCTTCGATAATACCCGTAAGCTGTCCTTGTCTTGATTTAACAAAGCGGACAATCTCCGTTATTTCGTTGTTTACCTCATGGCAATAAATTTCCAGTCGTTCTTTTTCATCTTTTTTTATATGAGAAATATTTATAATCATCTACAATATATCCGCTGAATATTCAAGAATTTTGGAGCAGACAACATATGGTTGATTATTTTTCAGCTGTCTGAATGTTCCAAGACTCAATATTCAGTTCACCCGCTCCTTTCAGATAGTAGTTAAAGTAATTGAGAATAATACTGTTCATTTCCGGAATAAATTCAGCAGAATCAACACTGCCTTTTCCAAGCATTTTCGCCAGTGTAGGAGAAAGAAGCGGTAAATCTGTAAAATCCATATGCTCTGTACCGTCGAAATGAATTTCTCTGCTGTCAACAGCATTATCAAGTAAATACTTGTTTACATATTCTGTTCCGTCACTAAGTCTGTCAACATAAGATTCCCAGTGATTTGCATTGTCAAGTGAAAGTATCGGTATCGGATAAGGTTCAGGGTTGTAGACAAGTTTTCCGTCGTTGAATGATATTTCTTCGCCGAGCATTGTGCCGTCAATATCAATTACCGCAGTAATGTCATCACGTTCTCTGCCAAGCTGTACCGCTGTCGCACCTCCGATAGAATGACCTGTAAGACCGATTTTTTCCGTATCTGTCATTTCAAGTACGCTTAAGATTTCCGCCTTTACATCATCAGTTTCTGTATACCATGCCATATTAAGCGAATCTGAATTTTTAGCAGATTTTATGGTATCAAGCACAAAGTTTTCATCTGCTGTACGGAGTGACATCCATTCACAAGTAGTATTATAATCCTCCTCCGTTTCGGTAAAATCGGAGCTGTTCTGCATATTAATAGCCGTCTGCATGAAATCAAAGTCAACTATAATTGTCTTGCCATCTGTATCTTTTGTAAAGAAAGCGTAATAGGGGTGGTCTATGCTCGCTACAACATAGCCGTTGCTTGCAAGTTCTGCATACAATGAGGAATTGCTCTGATAATAGCCGAATGAACCGTGAGCGAATAACACAAGAGGACAGTTTACTGCATCGCCGTCGGGATAGTAGAAATGAACAGGTATTTCACGGTTAGAGCCGTCATTTTCATGTGTTTCAAGTCTGCTGTTGTCTGTAAGTATTGCCTGAATTTCATTTACTTTGTACTGACCGCTTGTTTTAAGTCCCGAATAGCCTGTAAAAATAAATGCAGGGAAAAGCGAAAAGCCTATAAGAATAATGCTCATAACAGTGCTTACAATCATTTTCGCTGTTGTCTTTTCCTTTGAAGTACCACGCTTTATAAGATATGTGATACCAGATATTGCAAGACGTATTCCAAGAATAATAAGACAGCCTGTAAATCTCCAGTTCTGTCCGGTTGCAGGCAGAAGCATTACAATCAACATAAGTATAAATTCAGCTCCACGGAAAAATGTTCTGTTTCTATACCAAAGACTTCTGTATTTTGTACAGCTTAAAACTGCAAGCAAAATCTCCATAACTGTAAAAACCGCAAATAATATAACTCCCATTAAAAAAACTCCATTCATTTTATTTTGTGTTTCAGCTGATGTATTCAGTATACACAATGATGTAGAAAAAATCAACAGAAAAAACGTAAGATGCAATTTTTAATGGTGAAATGCACAAACAGACTATTCTTACAACGTTGCAAGCAATAAAACCTCGATTCAGGACTAAAAATCCGGTTTCGAGGTTTTTCAGAATCATTTATTATTTTTTGCCACAGCATCTTTTGTAAGTTTTTCCGCTTCCGCATGGGCAAGGAGCATTTCTGCTTATTTTCTGTGGCAGATTATCAAGGGAATCAAGTAAATTTTCTGCAAATGCAAAACCATTGACAATAGCTTTTTCTTCATCTGTAAGTATAGAATCAGCGAAAGGGAGTACTCTTTTCTGCATTTCACACGGAGTATAGCCTCTGTTGAAAGGGTGTCTGGTGTTGTTGTATAAATCCACAAAAAGTTTCAGGAATTTTTCTGCCTGTTCTTTTGTGAAATATATTTTCATTCGTGCAAAGTCATCAAACGGCACTTCCGCTTCTCCGAGACTTATACACATTGTGCTTATAGCTTCACAAACCATATCATCTGCCATTTTTTTATCCATTCCCATTTCATTTACAAAGAAATCAAAAACAGCCTTTGTCTGCGGAGTTTCTTCATAATAGAAATCATCAGCATATTTAAGAAATTCTTCTTTTTCGGGGACATAGTAAGGCTTTCCCTTTTGCATGAACAGCATTGTTTCAAGGTCTTCATCATCTTCAAGAAGCCACTCGCCTATAAGCTTTCTTTGCATCGGCTTGCCTGCGTTGCCGTCCTCAAAAAGTTCATCATCACCAAGTATACTATACCACTTGCTTTCATCATGGCGGACAACATCTACAAAAGCAAGGAAATTTTCTTCTGTAAATTCATCGGGATTCTGGCTTTTTATTATGCTGTAAGCCTTTTCCATTGTTATTATGTTGTAGAGATTGGAAAATGCAGAAAAATAGGAATCCAGAAGTTTTATCTGCTCTTTGCTTAAATCAAGCTTGTCATACATTTTATCATAACTATCAATATTAATATAGCCTTTCATTTTTTACAACTCCTTTTTAATTTTATTTACTTAATGATTATACCATACTTTTACAGAAATTGCAAGTGTTCTGCAAAAAATCAGGAAAAATAATATCACTCTCCTGTCGGATTTACGTGTACCATACAATGCTTTACATCTGAAAACTCTTTTTCTATGGCATTGTGTACCTGTTCAGCAATTTTATGTGCCTCTGTAAGAGTTTTACTGCCGTCAGTTGAAATTTCAACATCAACATAAATTTTTGAGCCGAAAAGTCTTGTTTTTATATCATCAATTTTCTCAACACCTTCCTGATTTGAAATAACTGCTTTCATATTGTCAACAATTTTATCGGAACATGATTTATCAACCATTTTATCAACAGCATCTTTGAATATATCAACAACAGCTTTTTCGATAAAAATACATATTACAATACTTGCAACAGGGTCAGCAACCGGAAATCCCATTCTTGCACCTAAAATTCCTATAAATGCACCTATTGATGACAAGGAATCTGAACGGTGATGCCATGCGTCAGCCATTAATGAACCGGAATTTATTTTTTTTGCGACAGCTCTTGTATACCAGTACATACCTTCTTTTGTTATTATTGATACAACAGAAGCAATAAGCGCAATTATTCCGGGTATTTCCAGATTGCCATAATTTCCGTCCGCTACTTTTCTTATACCAGTCAATCCTATTCCAAGACCTGTTACAGCAAGAACAACGGCAAGTATTATTGATGCAACACATTCAAGTCTTTCGTGACCGTATGGGTGTTCATGGTCAGATTTTTTTGCTGATAATGTTATACCAATCATAACAACAAATGTACTGAATACATCAGATATAGAGTGTACAGCATCTGAAATCATAGCCCCCGATTTTGCAATTAAACCTGCTGATAATTTGAAAACCGACAACACAAGATTAACAATAATACTGATTACTGATACACGCATAGCAAGCTTTGTTTTAGCATCTGGATTTGTTTTTTTCATGAAATTACCCCCAATGTATAAAAAAATCTGCGGAACAATTGATAAACGACTGTCCCGCAGATGTCTAATTCATCTGCTGTCACTAATGTGACCCGACTGCATTTTTTTATGCAGTCTGATTTTTTACTATATTACTATTATATCATGCTGAACAGTAATTGTCAACAAAATATCGGATATTTTTGTTATATAGTAATAACATCAATATTATCTGAATCATAGCAACTCTATAATATATAAAAAATCAATAATTCACCAAAAATCTGTTGACAATTGTGTATAAATTTGGTATAATAAGATTATAAATTATGAGAGGTGCTTTTTTATGAACATTAAAACACATTTCAATAGACTTGCAAGTGCTGTCTTATCGTGTGCTGTTATGATTTCAGCAACGGCAGTTCCTTACTCTAACGCTGAATCAGGTGAAATGCGTGATATTTCCACTATGGAGCTTGTGCGTGATATGGGAATAGGCATAAATATCGGCAACACTTTTGAGGCTTGCGGAGACTGGATTGCAGAATACAGCGATAATTCCGTTTCCGCATACGAAACAGCATGGGGCAGTCCTGTTGTAACAAAAGAGATTATTCAGGGCTATGCTGACGAAGGTTTCGGCGTTCTCAGAATACCTGTTGCATGGTCTAACAGAATGGTGCAGGACGGCAACTACAATATTGACAAAGACTACATGGCAAGAGTAACGGAAATTGTTGACTGGACGCTTGAAACAGGTATGTACGCAATTATCAATATCCACTGGGACAATGGCTGGGTTAATACATTTCCTGACAACAAAGATGAAAACATGAAACGCTATACAAAAATGTGGGAGCAGATTTGCGAAAACTTCAAGGACTACAGCGATTATCTTATATTTGAATCGCAGAACGAAGAACTTGGCTGGGAAAGCATATGGAATCCGTGGGGTGACGGTACTGGAAAAGCTGAATCCTATGCACTCTGCAATGAAATCAATCAAAAATTCGTTGATACTGTAAGAAGTTCCAACGGCAACAACTCAAAGAGACATCTTCTGATTTCTGGCTACAACACTGGCATAGACCGTACTTGTGACGACCTTTTCAAGATGCCGAACGACCCTACGGGAAGATGTGCCGTGTCAGTTCACTATTATACTCCTGCTGGATTTGCTATTCTTGAGGAAGATGCAGACTGGGGCAAGGCTGTTTCAACATGGGGTACAGATGCGGATTACAATGAGCTTTACTATAATATGATGAAAACACACTTTATTGATAAGGGTATTCCTGTTATTATAGGTGAATATGGCTGTCCTATAAAAAATAAAGAGCCTGAATCGGTGAGACGTTTTCTTTCGTCTGTCTGCGAGGAAGCATATAGCCGTCAGCTCTGCCCTGTTCTCTGGGATACTCCCGGCGGACACTACAATCGTGAAACATATCAGCTTAACGACAGACAGTTACATGACAAATATATGGAAATAGTGGGAAATAATGTCCCGACAAGACCTGTACAGACTACAACAACAGAAGTTACTACCACTACAACTGAAACAACAACTACAACTACAGAAGTTACCACAACAACTGAATTTATACCAAATATTGTTGTTGGTGATGTTAATTCTGACGGTGTTTTGGATATATCCGACCTTGTTGCACTTACTGAATATGTTCTTGGAAAAGACGTTGAAATAAATGCAGAAAATGCTGATGTATTCAAAGATTCAAGAATTGATGTGTATGATGTTATTAGGTTAAGAGGAATTTATTCTTTAAAGGTGTGATATTATGAGCAATAAAATAAGAAATGGCA
>CAMWKY010000065.1 GCA_947174965.1 uncultured Ruminococcus sp.
AATTTAACATTATATTAATTCTTTTGTTATACATTCGCAGAAATATTTCTGCTGTGATGTATAATAGAAATGTCCTCCGCTGAACTGATAAAGAGTGCATTTACCGCTTGTAAACCTGCTCCAGTTATTCATGTCAAAACCATTCAGAAAAGTATCTTCCGTTCCGTACATAACGCTTATATTACAGTTTACCCTGCATTTTTCGGGTGATATTGTATATTTCTGCGTAAGTCTTATGTCACGGCATAATATCTGTGAGAACATTTCAAGCAACGGCTTATTATTAAGTACTTGTTCAGGAATCAATCCGTTTTCCACAAAAAATGCTGTTATTTCCTCATCTGAATTGCTGTCGTTTACTGGAAATGCACCTTTTTCGTCAGCAGAACATCTCCCTGAAAAGAATATATGTTCAGGTTCGGGCAGTCCTTTTTCATGTACCTGTCGCATCATTTCAACTGCTAAAAGCGTACCCATACTATGCCCGAAAACAGCGTAAGGCTCATGAAAATACTGTTCGTTCTTATCAATAATATCTGCAACACATGACGGAATATCACTGCACGGAACATCTTTTGCCCTTAATCCTTTGCCCGACGGGTCTAATGGTATAAGACTTATATTTTCGGGGAAAAATCGCTTCATGATGCAATATCCCTTTGCAGAACCTCCCGCATGAGGCAATAGCAATAAGTTTATATGCTTACTCAATTGGTGTACCCTCTTTTTTCAGGAGGTTGAACATATCACCGATTTTATATATAGATGCAACGGACGAAAGCGGAATATTGACTTTGAATGTTTCTGTAATGTGATTACCAAGACCGAAAAGTCCGAGCGAATCAACACATAAATCCTCAAAAATATCCGTCTCCGCCTTGATTTCGTCTGCATCTACTCCGACATAATCGGATATGCACTGCACAAATGCTTCCCATGTTAAATTTTCCATAGTATTTTTTCCTTTCAGGTTATTTTTTTTCTCTTAGATACTTAAATTGTATCTTGCCTATATCTTTCGGGATTTCCTCAACAATAATAACTTTATCGGGAAGTTTATATGCTGAAAGTTTACCGTCAAAATATTTTGCAAGTTCTCCCCTTGTAACTTTCTCACCGCCTACAGTCTGAATGTACGCAACAATCTGCTGTCCGATAACAGGGTGGTCTTCTGCCGTAACTGCGATAGCTTCAACTTTCGGATATGTGAGCAATGTTGATTCAACTTCCTCTGCGTGAACAAGATTTCCGCCACGCTTGATTATACGCTTGCTTCTGCCTGCAAATCGCACTCTGCCGTCAGGTAATTTTTTTACAAGGTTACCCGTACAGAACCAACGACCGCTTTCATCTGTAATAATCTTCTCTTTTGAGAGTTCAGGATTGCCGAAATATTCAGTTATAACAGCATCTGTATGTATACACAATTCACCTGTTTCATCTGTTTCAACTTCTGACAAATCACTGTTTATTACACGTACAGCAGTAAACGGCAAATCACGGAAATCAGATGGGTCAACGTCGCCGTCACGGTCGGAATCCCATAATACCATTGTAGCTGTTTCTGACGAGCCGATAACATTTATTACACGGATATTCAGCTTCCTGACAAAAATATCTGCCAAATCCTGCGGTAATACCTCACCTGCAAAATAGCACACTTTCACGCTTGACAAGTCGTAACTGTCAAAATCAGGTGTTGATAGAAGTACTTTTGCAAGTGTAGATGTAAGTTGAATTACTGTAATGTGATATTTCTGTACTGTTTCAAGGAATGTAATCGGGTTAAACTGTGGCTGATAGAGTACCGTACCGCCTTTTACGGTCATCTGTAAACCCATGCCGAAACCGCCCTGATGATAAAGCGTCATGCCAATCATCATTACATCATCAGAAGTAAATCCGAGATATGTACCCATGTCAACTTGTGATACATAGAATCCGTCGTATGGAACTGCAAGAACTTTTGGTGTGCCAGTACTTCCTGATGTGCAGGCAAGCGACATTGTGTGATTTTCCTCCGGCTCATATAATCCACATTTATCATTGCAGAAATCGGCAAAAAATTTATCAGCGGAAAGAAATACTTCATTTTCAGGCAGTTCATTTTCGTCCGCAAAACAGATTACACGGTCAACCGTGCATTTTTCGGGTACTATCTCTTTCAGCACGTTCAATATTACATTATTGCGGTACTGTTTTGAAGCTATACAGATTCTGGACGTTGTTGCAGGTATAAGCTTTGACAACTCCATAACACCGCTTTGCGGGTCAATCGGGACAGGCTGTGCGCCGATTCTTATTGATGCCCAGAAAAATAAGTACCATTCAATGCTGTTCGGGAGAATAAGTCCTACCTTGTCATTCGGATTTATTCCGAGTTTCTGCAATCCATATCCTATTACAGCAGTTTTTTCGATAAACTCACTGTATGTAAGTGTATTTTCGTCTATACGGAGCAGAACCTTGTCAGGTGTACGCTCTGCATTTTCAATATAGGAAGTAAAAAAATTCTTTTTCATAATTAATCACCCATTATAAGACGTTCTGCAATAAAATCAGATGCTATGTGCTTTACCCAGTGGAACTGTTCGCCGACGGGCATAGCGTGCATGATTGTTTCCTCTGAAACATATGCAGGCTTTTCAACAATGAGCAGTCTCTCTTTATAGCCGTTTGCCCTGTTGAATATATTCATTGTTGCATCTGTATTCATCCAGTTATCGTCTGCACTGTGAACTATAAGGAAATCGCACGAAATTCCACCTTGTCCAAGTGTTCTCATTCCATTAAGAAAATCTGTTGCATCTGCTATGCCGTACTGATAAACTGCCCATTTGCCGTGCTTCATCCATATAGGTACAGAATTAATGTCAGCAATATCAATCAACAACGGAAAAAGACTTACACAACATTTTACATCAGGTATCAGCGAACTTGCCCTGAAAGCATATCCGCCACCCATACAAAGCCCATAATTTGCAAGATTTTCAGCGTCAATATCTGAACGGTTTACAAGATAATTATACATAGCCTTAAATGCGGATTCTATAACAGTACCGTTGCACTTTAAATCATGGTCGAAAAGTGCCGAGCCTGTTCCGGGCATATCAACGCACAAAACAGCAATTCCACGTTCATTAAGTGGCAAAGCAAGCATATCAAGTTCTTCCTTGCAACTTCCTATGCCTGAATATGTCATAACACACGGATAACGCTTGCCGGATTTGCAGTTGTCAGGAAAATGCAGATAAGCAGGTATTACAGCATCACCAAAAGGAATTTCAACATATTCAACAAGATTATTGCGTAAAGAAACGGCTTTTTTGTAGTATTTCGCAAGGCAATTATATATGTCCCTTTTCAGCTTAATATCGTCCGTATTAATCATATAGCATGCATAACAGCACTGCGCAGTCATCATGTAATATTCACGTGCTGAAATTGTACGTCCTTTTTTCTCCGATTTTACAGCATTTTTCAAGTAATTCTGTGCTTTGCGTGCCCATTCGCCGAACCATACATTCTTTACTTCTTTTCCGCTCATTTTTTCGATTTTGTCAACTTTCTGCAATACATACTCAATGTCAAAAGGGTCTGCACCATAAATCATTGAACGTGTCACAACAGGATTGAGCAGGTCACGTATTCTCCATTTCATTATAAAAGCTCCTTAATTTTTAGGTATATATCGCCATGCACCGTCTCTTGACATCTCCGTAAACTGCATATATATGCGGTAAGGGTCAACATCTGTATACGATTGTATCAGTGCAAGCATTGTATCTGCGAATTTTTCAAGAAACGCTGTTTTTTCGTCCGCACCTGAAAAATTCATCACATAGCGGAACTCCGCAAAAAATACAGTGTCCGACGATTTATTCATACACATTGTTTCCTCTGAAAGCATTACCATAACAGCCTGAATAGGTTTTTCAAGCAGAACTGAAAGAGTTTCTGCTGTTTTTTCAAGAAATTCACTCTTTTTTTCGGGTGAAAACTGAAAATTTGTTTTCATCTGACAAATAGGCATATCAGCTCTCCTTTTATCCGTTATATTTGTTGAATATAAGCGTTGCATTACGTCCGCCAAATGCAAAAGAATTTGAAACAACTACATTCAGTTCTTTTTCTCTTGCCTTATTCGGAACATAATCAAGGTCAAGTTCGGGGTCAGGCTCATCATAATGAAGTGTAGGCGGAATTATGCCGTTTTCAAGTGCTTTCACGCATACAACAGCTTCCAGCGCACCACAAGCACCAAGAGTATGTCCTATTGCGGATTTTGTGGACGATATAGGGATATTCTTTGCATTTTCTCCGAAAATCTCTTTTATTGCCATTGTTTCGTATTTATCATTAAGACCTGTTGATGTGCCGTGCGCATTGATATAATCCACTTTTTCTGGTGAAATTCCTGCATTTTCAAGAGCCATGCGCATACATTCTGCCATGCCTGTTCCGTTTGTTTCTGGAGCAGTCATATTAAATGCCTCACTGTACATTGCACCGCCTGCAACCTGACAATAAATTCTTGCATTTCTTTTTTTTGCGAACGTTTCAGATTCAAGAACAAGTGTTCCTGCTCCCTCTCCCATAATAAAACCGTCTCTGCCCTTTGTGAATGGTCGGCAAGCTGTTTCAGGGTCGGGATTTACCGATAATGCAAGCAACTGATTAAATCCACCAAGTATATCATGTGAAATTTTACCTGCCATTCCGCCTGCAATTACAACATCATACACGCCTGATTCAATCATCTGCTTTGCAATTACAATAGCATTTGCTGATGTTGCGCAAGCTGTTGCAATACTGAAACTTGCACCATGAATATTATAGCGCATACTAATCATTGCGGGAACTGTACTCAACATATCCTTGAGGATAAAATTTTTTCTGTCATCAAGTTCTTTTCCCCTCATACCGCTTTCAGATACTCCGTAAATTACGGCAACTCTTGTCCTGTCACATTCATCAAAATTAATTCCGCTGTTCTCAACAGCTTCAACAGATGCGCAAAGTCCCATTCTTGCGGATTTTGTTGTAGCATTAAGCTGACGTTTTTTCCACTGTTTTTTCACAATTTCCTCAAAGCTGTCGTCAACTTCCGCACCAATTTTTGTATCATGTTCATCTGTTGAAATACCCTGTATTTTGCTTATACCGCTTGCGCTGTTGATAAGTGAGTGCCAATATTCATCAACATTGTTTCCTATTGAGCATACAGCACCAAGACCAGTTACAACTACTTTTTCCATTCCACTTCACTCCTTGTTTAAATATTTTCCGCAAATCCGAGAGTGCTTTTCACTGCATCAATCAGCAGTTGCGGTTCTCCACCGTATTCAGCGGAAATTTCTGCTGTCCGACGCTCAATTTCCGTTTTCACATATTCAATAAGACTTTGCTTTGTGCTGTCAGAAATTTCTGTATAAGGCTTGTCACTGAATGTATCAAAAAAACGGTTTGGCTCTCCTGAACAGCCGTCAACAAGCCACTTTTTCATCTGCCTTGTACCGTAATCCATAACCGATTCAAGACGTTTACAGCAGTTCTTCATCTTATTATTTGCAAGCAGATTAAGTCCGATTCCGTCAATCAAACCGAAAATCCCGTGCATTGGAAATAATTCCGAGAAAATCTCCTGCATCTGTTTCATACTCATTTCATTTTCATTGTAGAGAGATATTCCAAGTGAAATGGCATAATTTATAATCTGATTGAGAAAAATATGATAGCACCCCGAAAATACTATGCTTTTTTTACCCGATATTTTCAGAAAATCAGTGATTTTTTCAATCGGCGCTGTACCTGTTTCGGACAGAACATTTAGTTCCACAAACTCTGAAAACTTGACAGGATAGAAAAAGTGCATACCCATACAGCGTTCAGGATTAGGACAATCCGCAAAAATATCTGAAACTGACAGAGATGATGTATTTGTCGCAAGAATACAGTCGGAGCTTGCGATATTATACAGCTGTCGGAAAAGTTCCTGTTTTGCAGAGAGATTTTCTGTAATACTTTCGATTATAACATCACACTTGCATAAATCGGTGATATTTTCGGTGAAACGTATGTTTTCTGATTTTTCGTTGAACTGCTCTTGTGTCAGCTTTTTTCTCTTGAGACTTTTTGCAAGTTCTTTCTGCATTTTTTCTGTATGCGCTTCAATATCGTGACGGCAGAACACGGTTATATGTGAAATATCGGGATTTGCAAGGAATAAGTTAAAAATATCCCTGCCCATTTTTCCAAATCCTGCAATACCTATATTATTCATCAGCATACTCCTTTAAGAATCCTGAAATATAGCGTGCCGTTGAAAGAGGGTCATATTTTTCAGGCAGTGAAAGAATGTAGTTCATAAGCTTTTTTGCAGTAGGGAGAGCCTGTTTTTTTTCTGTAAGAATATCTGCCCACCTGATTTCATAAGCCTGTTGAGCGGACAGCAGTTCTCCCGACATAACAATTTCAAAAGCTGTTGTCAAGCCTAAATATTCAGCTGTCCGTGCAATTCCTCCTAAACCGGGAAGTATGCCGAATGTAGATTCAGGCTGTCCGATTCTTGCCGATTTATCGCACACTCTTATGTGACTGTTTATTGCAATCTCACTTCCAGAGCCTATACAGAATCCCGAAACTGCACTTATAACAGGTATTTTCAAATCATGCAGAAATGTCACAAGATGCTTTTGTTTTATGTGACTGTCCGAAAAATCGGTATCAGATTTCATATTCTGCAAATCATTCATTGAGCGTTCAGCAAGTGACTGAACATCTGCCCCGACACTGAAATGACGACCTTTTCCGCTGATTATAATTCCACTGATTTCACCCTTTTCAGCAAGATTTTCAATATTCTGCATAGTCTTTTCGTATTCCACAAAAAATTCAGCCGTCATAAGATTATTTTGAGGTGCTTGCATTGTAAGAAAAGCAATATTATCAGTTATTTCTGTTATGAACATCTGTTCTTCCATTTTTCACACCTCTGCTTTTTTTCTGATTAATCTGTAAAACTGCTTTGACTCCTCATCAAGAACAGCATCTGCACTGCCTTTTCTTGCTGTTATAAGGCATGAAGCAATAGCCTTAATCTGATAATCGCTCTTAACTTTGAGAATATTTGTCAGATACTCGTCAACTGCATCTGTAAAATTACCTGAAAGCTGATGTATAAGGTCAGTCTGAAAGTTATCTGTTTCGGGAGTACTTTCATAACAATATGCACTGTTTTTTCCGCAGATTTTTCTGTATGTATCAAGGTATTCTGCACTGTTACGCATAAAATACGGCTCTTTAGCAAGTCTCACATCAAACATCATAAGTATTTCAGGGGAATAGTCCTGCAAAGATTCAGATGCTAAAACCGTGATATATGGTATATTCCTCATAAAATCCGCATCTGCACAAAAAGACTTTTCAGGCATGAACACAAGAACAGCTGTTTCTGCGTTTATATCTGCAAATTCCACTGCTGAATCAAAATCGGAAATTATTGTATATCCGTTTTTTTCTGTAAGTTTCAAAATTTATCACTCTCCGATTAGTTCTCTTATTTCTTCGGGTATATCGCAGATTATACGCTCCTTATCAACATAAGCAAGTTTTCCTGTTATACGGCATACAGTTTGATTTGTTGCAGTATTTTTTATAATGTGCCTGAATCTGATTATCCCGACAGAACAGGTGAACTCCGTTTCAATTTCAACTTCGTCCATTAAACGCAGTTCGTGCATATAGCGGATATTGTTTTCAAGTACAACGGGAAATAAATCAAGTTTTTTCATTTGCTCAATACAACCGCTTTTATAGAAAAAATCCCACTTTGCAGATTCAGCATATTGCAGATAAACCGCATTGTTGACATGACCGAAAGAATCAAGTTCATATCCACGTACAGTGAGATTATAAATACTCTGTATCATTTTTCAGTCTCCCATTTTTCCTGCAAAACCTGTTCAAATCTGCCCTTTGAGGAATTTTTTTCGCCGTCTGATGCAAGATTTATTGTTTCTATAATGTTATGTATCTGTAATATTGTCTTATCCTCTGTAAGTTCCTTTGCAAATGTCAGGGCATCACTGAAACAGTCGTTATTGTCGGTAACTTTATCGGCAAGACCTATTTCAAGTGCATCTGATGCTGAAATAATCGCACCGCTAAGACACATTTCAAGAGCTTTTTTTCTGCCGATTAATCTTGTGAGACGCTCCATTCCGCACATTCCCGGAAGTACACCGTGCATAACTTCGGGCAGTCCCATAAATACATTTTTTGCACATATTCTGAAATGACAAGCAAGAGCCGTTTCAAGTCCTCCGCCGAAACACCCCCCGTTTACAGCAGATATTGTTACTATCGGCAGACTTTCGATAAAGTCCAGCAGTTTTCTTGCCGATTCAAGTTGACCTGAAATTACAGAAATATCCTCACTGCTGTTGAAGCGTGAAATATCTGCACCATGTGAAAAATGCCGTCCTGCTCCTCTTATTATGAGTGATTTTATATGCGGATTATCGTCAACAAATTTCTGCAATACTTCTGTTCCGATAAATTCGGGGTCTGTAAGAAGATTCTTTTTGCCATTCTCTATTGTAAGAACGGCGGAATCTTCAATAATCGTCAGTGTTGAAATTTTTGACTTTATCATGCTCACTGGTTTACAATGTCATTGCCATACTGGTAGATTTTGCAGAAAACGTCTATAACATCAGCCATTGTATTGAGTGGAGCTTTGAGCATATACTTGCCTATGCTCTGTAACTTGATGTCAAGGTCGTACTTTTCAGATGCAATTTCAACAAGTTCAACAAACATAAGTGAGTCACCGCCTAAATCTTCCTGCGGATTTGTTTCCATTGTGATTTCGTCACGCTCAATTTCACATTCTTCTGCATAATAATCGAAAATCATTTCCTCAATTTCTTTTCTGACAGTATCATTAATTTCTCTCATTTTTATTTCCTCCATATAAAATAATATATTTGAAC